>NZ_JBQLZL010000092.1:0-12591 GCF_052168255.1 Almyronema sp.
AAACCCTAGCGATCGCCCAGCGAATTCTTACCGAACTGGGACGACGGCGACGTAGCCTCATTTTTTGGGCAATTTTCCCGGTACTGATTTTAGTTCTCAACGGTTTAATCTTGGCTGAACGCGCCCAGCTTTCAACCGCCGCCGCTTTTGAAAATGCCGCCCCCCCCAGCTTAGTCGGCGCAGCCTTGTTTTTTAGCTGTTTAGGCGGCAGCGTCGCCACCGTCGTAGCCGAGCGAGAGCATCGCACCCTTAAACGCTTATTTCTTTCGCCCTTGAGCGGCCTTTCTTACTTTTTGGGCATCTTTGTCGCCCACAGCGCCATTGGTCTAGGGCAGACAGGGTTGGTGTATGCGATCGCCTTTGCCCTGGGTGCCCAGTTTAACGGTTCGCTACTGCTGGGTTTAGCAATTATTCTGCTAAGCATTGTCGCCTACGTTGGCGTTGGCTTCATTTTAGGGACGCAATTTGCCCGCCGCACCGAAGACGTCAACGCCCTGGTAGCCGCCTTTGGGGTGCCTTTGCTGATTTTAGGCGGCACATTTTTACCCGCTTCTTTGTTTCCAGAAGTGCTGCTCGATATCGCCCAGTTCAATCCGGTTTATCACATGAACGAAGCGCTGCTAGGGGTTGCCGCTGCCGGGGAAGGTTTAGAAGCGATCGCCCCTCATATCAGCTTCTTAATTATTTTTGCTGGGGTAATGGTGATTTTGGGCTGGCTTTCCTACCAGCGCATGATGCAAACTGAGCGCAGATTGTAAAAAAATAAGCGCTGTCTTTTGTTCTAGGGAAAAGTGTATGCGTCGGTATTTCTCGCGAGCCGGATGGTTAGGAGCGATCGCGATCGCAATTTGTACGATTTTAATCTTGGCTTTACCCGGCAGTAGCCCTGCCCAAATGTCATCAGGCACCGAACTCATTTGGTACGGGCAGTCTGCCTTTAAGCTCACCACCCCCACGGGCAAAGTGCTACTGATCGATCCGTGGCTACAAAATCCGCTCAACCCTAATGGCGAAGCTGACCTGGCTAATCTCAACCAAGTTGACCTGTTGCTAATTACCCACGGTCATGGCGACCATGTCGGCAATGCTTTTGAAATTGCCGAAAAAACCCAGGCTCGACTGGTCAGCACCGCTGATTTGGGCAAAGCCCTCGTTCAAGCAGGCTATCCTGCTGACTTAGTCGGTCGCGAAACCCAGGGCAACTTCGGCGGCGAGTTAACGCTGCTAGACGGCGAAGTCAAAGTCGCCTTTATTCCGGCAGTACATAGCTCTGCCATCGGCACAGACGGCAACCCGGCCGCTTACGCAGGCAACCCCGGCGGTTTTTTAATCACCATTGCCAACGGGCCAGTCATTTACCACACGGGCGACACCGACTTGTTTAGCGATATAGCGCTGGTTTCGCAGTTTCGCCCCGTCGATGTGATGCTAACTTGCATTGGCGACCAGTTTACAATGGGGCCAGCGCGAGCCGCCGAAGCCGTCAAACGGGTGAATCCGAAAAAAGCGGTGCCGATGCACTATGGCGTATTTACCCTCACAGGTACCCCCGCTGAGTTTGCAGCGGCGCTAGAGGCGCTAGCGGTTGAGGCCGAATACACACCCATGACCGTCGGCGAACCCCTGGCTTTGTAAGGTCTTTGCATTGGGCTTAGCAGCCCGGTAAAGCCGCTAAGCCCCTACTCGGCGTAGATCATTTTGCGGGTCATGCCGCCATCAACTATAAAGTTCTGCCCGGTGACAAATCCAGCCCCTTCTGACAACAAATAGGCCGCAAGGCCAGCAATGTCATTAGGCGTGCCGACGCGTCCGGCGGGGTGCTGGTCGTGGTCGCGATCGCTGAGATGAGGCGTCTGGCGCTGGCTGGATTTTTGCCAATCGCTGACGGCAATCCAGCCAGGGCTAATGCAGTTTACCCGAACGTAAGGCCCCAAGCTGATAGCTAAAGCATGGGTGAAAGCCACAATGCCGCCTTTAGAAGCGACATAGGCTTCGGTGTGCGGTTCCGACTGAGTAGCCCGAGTTGACGCAATGTTGATGATGGCTCCTCGAGTTTTGCGTAAGTGAGAGACGGTGTGTTTAGTCGCCAGAAAATAGCCAGTGAGGTTGGTAGCCAGTTTGTGATTCCAATCTTCTAAAGTCAGTTTTTCAATCGGATCATTATAAGGAGACGCAATCCCCGCATTGTTGATCAGGGCATGAACCGACTGAAAGCGATCGAGCGTATCAGCAACACACTGGGCTACGGCAGCTTCTTCTGTCACGTTGGTTTGGCAAAAAATCAAAGCTTCAGCAAAAAGCTCAAATTCCTTCAGGCAATCTGCCCCTGCTTCGGCGTCTACATCAGCGATCGCCACATTCCAGCCCTCCGTCAGTAAATGCAGCGCAATCCCCTTGCCAATTCCCTGTGCCCCGCCTGTGATGATTGCGGTTTTAGAAGCTGCTGTCATCGTGTTTATCCTGTCAGTTGCCTGCCTCAGATTGTCTAACGTCAACCCGATTTGCAAATCTTGCTGGCGCTAGAGATTGCTGCTATAGCCACTCAGCTTAAGCCGCTCAAACCGCTGAAAGGCCACTGCCAGAAAAGCTTTGCTGCTGCCCCACTGCCCTATCTTTCTGCCTTTAGCCCTGTCGCCCTGAGGCATCTCAGCAACTGGCACAGCGCCAGCGCCAATGTTTTGGCTCGCTAGCCATGATGGAAGCGCAAAACCAACCCGGAGGAAGCTGATGAATACGAGAGAAATGGGTGGCTTTTTGTTTTTAGCGTCGGCATTGGCGCTAATTTTGCTATTGGTGTTTGGCGTGTTGCAGTGGTTGGGCGTGCCTTCTGGCAACTTTCTAGACTGGCTGATTGGGGCGGCTAGCTTTTGGTGGCTGGTGGTCATTGTCACCGTCCCTTGGAACATCCACTTTGAAGCCAAAGCAGTTTTGGCCGATGCCGACATTTCTCGCCAACAAGAGCTAGTTGTAGACGAACAGCAAATGAGCTATGTAAGAACGCTATCGCGGCGATCGCTGTGGGCGGCTATTGCCTTGCATGGCTTATCAGCCTTGGGGCTGTATTTACTAGCCGCCTCAGGTATTAGCTCAATTGGCTACATTAGCTCAGCCGCTGCTTTACTGCTAACGGTACTCAGACCTGCGATCGCGCTATATCAATATTTGGCTATGCGCTTGGGCGTTATTCGCCACGGCCTCAAGTATCCCCGTGAAGATGTGCTGAGTCTAGAACAACGGGTCTTTAACCTAGAAAACCTGGTAGAAAAAATTCGCTACGAACTCAACCTCGATGAATCGGCAGAAAATCTCGACAGTTGGGCAACGGCTCAGCAACGGGCGATCGCAGCTTTGCGCCAAGAACTCACCCAGCTCAGCGCCAACCACGAAACCCTTACCGCCACAAACCAGTCTGAACACGAACGCCTTCGTCGAGAAGCGCGTAATGCGATCGCTCAGCTCAGCAGCGATAGCCAGTTCTTAGAGCATGTCCGCGAAATTATTCAGTTTTTCAAAACGGCTTAATACTCTAGCAGCATCGTGTCAGGAGGAGTGTCTAAGTCATTGGCTAGCGGCGTCTGGTCGCCGGGTGAGTAAACGTTGCTAGTCGGCCAGGGAGACTGGGTCTGAGGCTGCCGTAGCTGCTGGGTGCTACGCTCTAGCTGCTGAATTTGAGCATTCAGTTCGCTCAAGCGGGTGTCGATTTGCTGACAGCGTTGATCTAGCAGAACCCGCTCACGCTGTAGGCGCTTTTTTTCCACCGTCAGCTTGTAAAGGCTGAGATAATTAGACGCCTCTGAGCGCTGGCGCGGCATCGTACTGATTTTAGTGCGAAGTTTGCCTCTAGAGCCTTGGGGATACATGGTAGGGGGATGGGTAGCATTTCCCCCGCAGTGTGCCCGATCGACCGATCGGGCTAACTAAACCAGGGGTGACAGGGCTATCTACGAGGCCAGCGTCACTGCGCAGTAACAGAGAGTGGGCAAAGTTCCCTAAAGACGCCCGACACGCCTTAAGGAGTGGTTGCGGGTGGCGCTTCGGGCGCGGTTGTCCCTTCTGGGGCGGGGGTAGCTGGGTCAGTGGCTGGGTCATCAACGGGGTCGTCAGCCGGAATGTTTGAGGGTTGTTCAGTGGGAGCTTCTTCGGTCATGGGGTCTACGGCGTCGTCACTGCCGGGTGCTTGACAGGCGGTGGTTAGGCTAACCAAGCCGACTAAAAACATTAAAGGAATAGCGGTTTTTTTGAGTAACATGATTCGTCTCCAATGGGTTTGACATCTAGGGTTTATCGCTATAGCCACAAGCGTTGAGACACTTCCAGGGCTGAAAGCCACTGACAGAAAAGTTTTGCTTCTGCCCGCTGCCCTTAGCTATAGCTGTTTGAGCCAGCCTAATGGCATCGCTCTTTGGATATTTGCTAGGGATAATGAGCCAAGTCGGGCGCACAGGTTTTTTGAGTGCTTTAGTGGCTCAAAATTGCTGCGCGGCTTGAGGCCGAGTCGGCAAGGTTAAGCTCTAAAGCCAGAAAACATTTGAGATTGAAAGTGGTAGCGAGCGCCTTTAACACAGCGTCCTTGCTCTGATGCTAAATAAACGCACATGCGCGAAACCTCTTCCGGTGGCAAGACAAACTCGGCGCTGAGATCGTCCTCTGGGATTAAATCGGCATCCCAGTGCTTAAGTTGTGAGCAAAGACAGTGCGCCCGAATGTTGTTCTGGGTTTGGAGCTGATTTAGGCGGGCAACAAAGGCCGTAATCCAGGCTTGCATTGCTCGGCCATAAGGGGCTGCTTCGGGGTGCTCTAGGCTGGTTTCAGAGGCGATCGCAATAATGCTGCCGTGAGTTTGCTTGAGATAGGGCAGCGAGTATTTGATCATTAAAAAGGTAGCTCGCAAAATGTCTAGCACCTGATCAAATTCGCTGATCAAATAGCTATCTAAAGCTGCCCAAGCGGGAGGTTCTGCACCACAAACTAGGCTATCGATCTGGCCGTATTTACGAATGGCCGTTTGAACGCAGTGCAAAGCATGTTCGGGTTGGGACAGGTTGCCCGAATAGAGACTGGCCGAGCAGCCCTTACGCTGCAAATAATGCACCACCCGATGCAAAGATTCTTCGTTTTCGCCGCTGACGACGACATGAGCGCCTTCAAGGCCAAAGCGCTGGGCAATTCCGGCGCGAAATGGTGTATCAACGCAGGTCACGATCGCGACTTTGCCAGATAGCCGACCTGTGAGCAAAGGCAGCGTATTTTCAAAGGCCGGGTCAGTAGCCGTTGGGGGCACTACAACCTGACAGCTTAGATCCTGAGACATTTCTGAATTCTCCTTCAGTGCAAATGTCGGTAGTCAAAAGCTTCAGTATTGGTTTGACCACCTTGACCTAAACCATAAAAGGCAAAAGTAAAAAACTGGATAATCCGCATATTTACTGGGCTTGTCCCAGTAAGGTAAACGCGGCCCAGTCGCGCGGATGAGGATACCGCTGCATTGTTAATAACATTGCTTGTCTCAGTGCTTGCGCATAACTAGGCGTCTGTTGCAACTCTTGATAAAAAGCGACCATGAGGTCAACGGTAGAGACATCAGAAATGGCCCAGAGCGACACGACAACACTAGGTACCCCAGCCGCCATCAGCGATCGCGACAGCCCAATCACGCCATCGCCTGTAATGGTGCCCCGACCTGTATCACAAGCACTGAGTACAACCAAGTCAGCCTGTAGCTTTAGGTCAAAAATTTCGCCTGCGGTCAGCCAACCGTCAGCGCGATCGCTAGGGGCTAGCGCCAACGCACCAGGTACCCCCAAATCAGGAATATCTTCTAGCAAACCGTGGGTAGCTAGGTGAACCAGCCCCGCCTGAGCAAGTTGTTGCACGACGGCCTCTTCACTGGCGGCTGCCCCCACCAAAGCTTGCGTATTGAGCAAACGAGCAATGGCATTGGCTTCGGTGGCGGCTCCGGGCAAGGCCGCTAAAGGCGATCGCGTCGGATTAGGAATGGTCGGCATGGTGGGGTTGCCAATAATCAAAGCCGTCTCAGGGGTAGCTGCAGTTGAAAAGCGTTGATGATCGAGCTGCTGCGTCAAAGCCAATGTTTGAATAGAAGGCGCTGTTACCAACGTGTGTTGCTGCACCAGGTATTGCCCAGTGCTGTCTGGCAAAGCGGCGAAGGGGACTAAAAACAACGTTTCTTGCGGAATCAGCACGACTGTTGCCGTCGGATCGCGAGGTAGCAAGTCAGCAATGGGGGCAATCAAGCGCTGTTGCAGCCGTCGGAGCGGGTCAGCTGGGTCAGTGGCTAGCGTCGCAGTCGCTACAACGCCAATACTGCGATCGCCGCCTACCCCCAGCGCCATCCGCACAGCCTCAACCTGCTGACTCAGAGAAGGGCCTGCCTGCAAATCTACCTGGCGCAAAGCGATCGCGCCGTTGGGTTGCACCACCCAAATTAGCAGCGTGGTTTCCGGGGCATCATGGGTAAACTGCACAGCGGCGCTGTGGGGAGTTTGCACAAACTGTTCCCGCAGAATGCTATAGGTGACGAGGGTGGCCTGTTGAGCGGCTGCAATTTGCTGAATCTGACGAATATCAGGAGCCGCTAAACGGCTGTCTGGGCGATTGAGCCGTCGAGCCATTAGCTCGGCAAAGGCGCGTGCCCGACCGCGCTCAGCCACTTCTAGCGCTGGCAGGGCTTTGTTTTGCTCAACCAGCACCTTTTGCAAATTGCGGTAGGTATCGGCCTGGGTTTCAAAAATAGACACCTTGAAGGTATCGTTATTACCCAACCCGGTTCGCAACGACTCCCAAACGGCGATGCCTTGGTAAAGCAAACGCTCTGCCTCGTCAAGACGCTGGAGCTGAGACAGCACATCCCCCAGGTTGTTTAGAGCAATGCCCTCGCCTAATTTAGCGCCCAAACTTTGAGCCAGCGCTAGGGCGTCGCGGTAGGGCACTTCGGCCTGGGCAAACCGCTGCTGATAGCTATAAACAGTGCCCAACCCCAAAAAAGCTTGCACGCTTTGCAACGGGTCGGCGATCGCTTGCGCCAGCGCTAAGCTTTGCTGATAAACCGCTTCAGCTTGCGTGTAGCGTTCCAGACGGCTGTAGGTATGGCCTAAGTTACCCAGCGCTTGAGCTTCGCCGTAGCGATCTTGAATCGATTGAGCCAGGGCTAAAGCTTGCTGCTGTTGCTGTAGGGCAAGCTGGGGCTGATTTTGCGCTAGATAGGCACTGCCAAGATTGCGCAGGGTTAGCGATCGCCATTGGGGGGCAGCGGCTTCAGTCAACTGAGCCAAAGCGCTTTGATAGTGGGCGATCGCCGTTGTATATTCGCCCAGAGCCGCGTAAGTTGCGCCAATTCCCGCCTGAGCCATGCCCACTTCTAACGAATTTGGTTGAGCTTCGGCCAAGGCCAAAAGGGTCTGGTAATGGCTCAAAGCCTGGGCATAGTCTGCCAAAACAAAATAGACAGCCGCTAAATTGTTGAGGGCGTAGGTTTGCCAAGCCAGGTTTTGATAGTGGCGAGCAACGGCCAGATTTTGCTGGTAGCAGGCTATCAGCGGCGCATACAGGCTAGGTGACTGCACCTGTACGGTTTCTCTTAAAGTAGCCAGCAGCGTGGGGCAAGCTTGCATCTGCGGCGATAGCGCCAGCGTTTGCCAAGAGCCTGTTTGCCCCACCGGAAGCGGGTTGGGAAGATTAGACGGAGCAATAATCTGATACTGAGGGGTGCTGCTACCCGCTTCCCCTGGCAAGATTAAAAGCGTTGGCGTTAACGGCCCTAGATCGGCGAAGGCACTGTCAAAAGGGGCAAACAAGCTGGCGTCGAGTTCTAAAAGCCTGTGCCCCAGTTGCAGCCCGGTGGGTAAATGGGCGGGGGCTAGCTCAGCAGGGTCAGTTGGTGCCAGCCGCAGTAAGGGAACTTCTGGCAAAATGCCACGAATGACGGCCACAGGCTCAATGGCAGGCGCTAAGCTCAACGGCTCTCCTACCAAAACAGGTTGCCCATCGGCCAAAAGCCACGGAGTCGTCAAGTTAGCTGCTGGGTTAATGTCAGGCAGCGGCACAGCCGGGTCGAGATCAAAGCGCTCTGGCTGGCGGCCACCTGAAGGGTTGGCGGTCGGTGGGGTTTGGCTCTGGTTTGGCGACGGTGGAGGGCCGATTGTTTGTGCCAGCAGCGGTACGGCGATCGCGGCTGGCTGGCTCAGCCAAGCCGCCACCCCCGCCATGCCACTGAGCAGAGACAAAGCCAATCGATAGCAAACGCGAAAGTTACGGTCGGGTTGTGGCATGAGCTACCCCCACAGCCATCTAAAGCTGATGCCTATGCTTCTGATTCCAACGCCGTTGACCGATTTCCGCGTCAGTTCAAAATTATTTGCAAAAACAGGGCGATCGCCAGTTTGCGCTTACTGCCGAGCCGCCGCCGCTAAAGCCCTGGAATTTCTGATAACTCACCCTGCAACTCTTCCACTGAAAAGCGCGTCATTTCGCGCCATTCTTCAACCGTAAATTCGTAACCCAGCGTGCTGGCTTTGGCGACAAAGGCTTCTGGGTTGGGCGCAGTGCTCAACTCTTGACGCAGCGCCGGGTCGCTCTGAGCTGCTCTAAACAAACGGGCCACCGCTTCTTTCGCCATTGACTCAAACTCCTTAGTTAAACGTTTGCTTCGTGCTCGATCAACGCTGACTTAACTCGCTGCGATCGCTGTTGACGGTGTCTGCCGTATGGGTTTTAGAGGGGGCATTTGCCATCAATGACGAATGCTGCTACCTGCTTTAGTTAAGGGCTAGTTGCCACTTGTCCTTTGGCTAAGATATCGAGTTAGTCAGAGACTCGCGGGTTTCTGCAACGAAACTACAGATGTCTGCCAAATTGAACGAGCAAGCGCGATACTAGACTGGCGGCTAATGCCTCAGCGTCACAGACGCCGCTATAACAACAGCATCGGGAAGCTCAATTTCGTAAGCTTATGAAAAACATTCCCAAGATTTTGGTTGGCTTCTATTTGAGGCGCAATCCCAATCGCCTGCGGCTGACGCAGTTCAACTTTTTATACCGTTTTGCGTGGCTGCAAAGCTTACTGGAGGAACTCCGTCCCGAACTGTTTCCGCCCAAAAAGCCAGAAGTTGCCGAAGACATAGTTGCCGAAGTTGAAGCCCCTAGCGACGAGATTTTGCAACTGCTAGACGAATCAGTGCGGGGGCGCAAAGGCACCTATCACGTCAAGCAGTGGTTGGGGCAACGGGGTATGGGGCATCTGTTTGCAGCAACCCAGCTTAGCTCTAAAGAAGCCGTCATTGTTAAAGAGTATCTGCTGCCTGCGCGTTTGTTTAACGATGAAGAAGCACAGCAGCGGCAAAAGGCATTTGTCAACCTGGCTGGACTTGATCTAGCCGATGGCCGAGATCAAGATTTTCGTTTGATTGCGCCGATTGAAGCGATCGCCGATGAACAAAGTGTTAACCGCTGCTATTTGGTGACGCATGAGCGCGATCGCAGCCCTACAATGCGTCAGTTTTTGGCCGAAAGTGGAGCTATTCCGCCTGAGCAGGTGCGAATTTTGCTCAACCAAATTTTGCAGAGTTTAGAGTTTTTGCATCAGCAGAAGTTTATCTTACCGTCAGGCCGCATTCAAACCGGGCTGGTTCACGGCAATCTCAGCCTGGATACGCTGCTGTGGGTAAAACACAACGCTCAGCCTTTTTTGTACCTCTGCGATTTGGCTTTGTGGGAGCGGCTGTTTGATCCGCCCATGATAGAAGCTCAGCCCAAAACAGTGGCGCAAGATCTAGCCGCAGTGGGGCTGGTGGGTTTGCAACTGCTCACAGGGTCTGTTCATACCCTCGATCCTCAAGTGGCGGAAACCTGGCCGGGTGACGATGTTTTGTTAGAAGATTTTTTGCGCCGTTTGTTGGCTCTGGCACCGCCGTTTGAAACCGCTGAACTGGCGCGGCAAGAGTTGCTGTTGCTGCCTCGGCCTAATTTGCCGCCGCCGCTGGCAAAGTCGGCTGAAGCTGAACTGGAAGCCGAAAAACGCAAACGTTCGCGCTGGTGGCTGTGGTTAATTGGGTTATCGGCGATCGCAGCGCTAGGCGCGATCGCCTGGGTATTCTGGCCGCGATCGCCAGTTCTAAGCGATGAAGAAGATCCCAGCCTTTGCTGCCTTAACGAAGTCAGCGCGGTTCCAGAAGGCATTTTTGCCTACACCGCTGTTCAAGATGGCACCTGGAGCGGCATTGTCCGCCAAAATCAGCAGGCTCAGCCGCGACAGCCGACCCTGAACCTGCAAATGGCAGCGGCCTATCCCAATCTGCAACTGATCTATCGTCCGGCAGATTCAATTGAAGCCGCGATCGCTGCGGTTGAAACCCGTCAAGTTAGCTTTGCCATTGTGCCGCTGGTGCAAGATTTACCCCTAGGGTTAGGGGCGCAAAAAATTGCCTACGATGGCCTTGCCGTTTTTGTCGCCTTTTCCTACGCCGAACGCAACCAGAGTTTACCCCGTACCTTAGCCGGAGATTTAACTTTAGAGCAAGTCCGGCAGCTCTACCTGGGACAGTTTTATAGCTGGCAAGAAATTGGTGGGGCTAATCTGCCTGTACGCCTCTACGTGCCGCAAAACCCAGAGGCGTTAGACCTCTTTGCCAAGCGTGTCTTAAAACTGAGCTGGATGAACGCCCCTCGCGACAAAATTACCCAATTGCCCACGCTGGAAATGCTCAGAACCATTATTCGAGATTTTGAAGGTGGCTCGGTGGGCAGCGTTGGCTTTAGTCCGCTGAGTCAAGTTTTTGGTCAGTGTTCTGTCTATCCGCTGGCGCTGCAAGCAGACGGACAGGCTGCTGTACAGCCGTTAGTGCTGCGCAATGGTCAAACCGTTACACCCCGGACTGATCTCTGCGATCGCAAAGGTAACTACTATCCCGACTTAGACGCTTTCCGCAGTGGCGAATATCCGCTGGCGTATCCGGTAGCCGTGGTGTATTTGCAAGACAACAGCGTACCGCCGATTGGCGAGAAATTTGCCGAGATGCTCAAAACCGAAGAAGGTCAGCGCTTTTTGGCGGAAGCGGGGCTAGTGCCGTTGGTTGAGCCAACTGAGCTATTGCAATAGCTCGGTTCAAATTTGCTGACTGTGGGCGGGTACCCTTAGTCAACACAGACTTATCCCAGCTTGGCTGCTAGATAGCCTTAGCGAGACTCAACCAGATGACTAAGATATTGGTAATTGAGGATGATCCTATTGTTCGTGACAACCTCAAAGACATTTTGGAGCTAGAGTGCTTTGAGGTACAGCTTGCTGATAACGGGCAGTTAGGCATCGAAGCCGCCACCGCTTCTAGCTTTGACCTGATCATTTGCGACATTATGATGCCGGGGGCTGATGGCTATGAAGTGGTCAAAAACCTGCGGCAAAATTCTAAAACTGAGCGTGTTCCCTTCATTTTTTTAACCGCTAAGGTCGATCGCCAGGATCAGCGAATAGGTATGGATCTAGGCGCAGACGATTATTTGACCAAGCCGTTTGTGCCGCGTGAGGTTCTCAGCGCCATTCGCTCTCGCTTAGAGCGGCATGCAGCTTTTCAGCTAGCCTATCAAAAGGCACAACAGCAAGCCACAGCCTATCAAAAGCAAGCTCAAGATACCCAAACTATTGTGCGGATGAAGAGTGGCCTGCTTGAAAAGATTTCCGAAGACCTGCGTGAGTCTTTGACCAACGTTAATCTGGCACTTTACATGCTCAGTCAGGCAAGCTGTGATGACGAGCGCGATCGCTATATGCGGGTTTTAAAGCAGGAGTATGCCCGCGAGATGAATCTGCTCAAAGAGGTCGCTAACCTGCAATCGCTGATTGCCCCAGAAAACCTAAAGCTGCTGAAGCAGTTTAACTGGCTACAGTAGCGAACTACCAACGCGATCGCTAAATTAGCTAATCGGTTGGGTAACATCTGGTTCGCTTATGACGTCTTTAAGCGTGGCAATACTGTCAGCGCCCGACTGACTTTGCCCTAAAACGCTGAGTTCGCCGTTTGACTCCAAAATAACAACAGCAACTTCTTGCAAGCTGCGGTAGCCCGACTCTCGAACTGCTGAGAGAATTTCGTGATGGTTCACTCGCTCTTGGCGCATATTCTGCGGCAAAAACTCGCCTTGCCAAAAGACAATACGAGGCTGGGCACGCAACAGCGTTAAAACGGGTGGCCAGATGACGGTCAGCTTGGTGGCGGCAAACTGCAACCCTAGCAAAGCACCAATGCCGACTAACCCTTCTAGAATTGGCACATCTTTAAGCAAAATGGTAGAACCAACCATTGAACCCATCGCCACCGTCACCACCCAGTCGAAGTTGTTCATCTTAGAGGTGGAGCGTTTGCCAGAAACGCGGATGAACACCACCACTGCTAGATAAGTGGCCACACTGGTAATCACAATGCGCAGAATTTCAGCCCAGTTTTCAAAAAACGTCATTTGTCAGATCTATCGTTTACCCATGCACTCCAGTCACTATCAAAACGATTAGTTCCCCCAATTGCCCTCTATAGATAGAAATATTCAAAACTTACACCTTTAGAGGCTTTGTTGATGGGCTTG
>NZ_JBQLZL010000093.1:0-2173 GCF_052168255.1 Almyronema sp.
GTGTAGCGGGCTAGTTGCCATCAGCCTCACCGATTGCTCTTTTTGAACCGGGCTAGGGGTTGCAATAGTTGCACTGAGCCGGATCGGCAGTGGGTGAGGTTAATAGCGGTTCAAGCGATCGGTGGTGGCAGCGCTGGCACTCATACACTTCGGCGTAAGGCAGCAGCGTTGGCGAACCGCAGTTGCGACAGGGCAAACCAGGAATTTTTTGGCTAACGGCAAAGCCCGGACAGCCACACTGGGGGCAAACTTGGTGCAGCTTATTCACCAGATCTTGGGTGGCTTGGGCAATCACCTGCATACGGCTAGGGTTATGCATAGCTCGCATGTCGGTTTCAAGATGAACCTGGCTGTGGTGCTGGAGTAAGCGCTCTATGGCTGCCACCAGATCCGCTTCGGTGCAAATCCCTTTGACCCCGTTAGCCGGATTGTCTAAGCGCGATCGCGGCATGGCTACCAGCCCATGCGCCGGAAACCCGACTGTCTCAGCAAAGGCGATCGCCTCAGCTACGGATGCCACCTTTTTGTGAGCGTAGTTGGTTTGGGTAGACAGCACTTCTCCGACAATTTCTAAGCCGTTGGCCAAATCGAGCAATAGCACCAACTCGCGATCGCAAGCTGCCCACGGCAGAGCCGGATGCGGAAAAAAAGCGCCTTCACTGGCTAAAGCCAGACTTAGCCCCGCCTGAGCGGCAGCGGCTTCAGCCTTACGACGAGCCGCCTCTTGCTGCGTACCCAAGCGGTCAATCTCGCGGGTAAACGTGCCAAAGCGATCGCTATTAAACTCAGGCAAAACCGTGACCGTCACCCCCAAACTTTGCAACGGCGGCGCGATCACGGCTTCTTTACCATGCATCGTTGCCAGAACGGCAGTGCGACCCCGAAACCCTTGACAAGACGAGCTAAAACTGGAGAAAGGACGAGCTGAAACCATCAACAATAGAGAGACTTAAGATTCTTCCAAATTCGGTTCAATCTGCCGCAGCACAAGCTGCACCCCGGCGGAAAAAGCCACCATTGCACTCAGACAAGCCAAAATCGAGAGCGAGGCAAAGTCTAGCTGGGGCACCATTGCCCAACAGCGACTGACAGCAGAGTTTAACAACGAGGCAAGGGCAGCGGGGTTAATCAGGGCTAACGTTTCCATAGTCGGCTCCTTCTAAATAGACTATAGACAATGGAACTTGAATCGAAAATTAACTTTAATCTATGTATAACGGCAAATTCTGGGATAATCAAGCCTCTGGGCTTTGGGCTTACTTATCGAGCGATGAACCGCTACTTATCACCGCTAGGCCGCGTCGTCATGGGCAAAGCGATTGTAGAGAAAGTCCAGAGCATGGTTACGCAGCTTGTAATATTCCGGGTCTTCCATAATTTGAACGCGATCGCGGGGTCGATCAAAAGGAATCGGCAGAATTTCGCCAATGGTGGCGGCAGGGCCGTTAGTCATCATCACCAGGCGATCGGCTAAAAACAGAGCTTCGTCAATGTCGTGAGTAATCATCAAAACGGTGCAGCGGTGATCGTTCCAGATGGTGAGCAGTTCTTCTTGCAACTCCTCTTTGGTAATAGCATCCAGCGCTCCAAAGGGTTCATCCAAAATCAACACCTCTGGGCGAATAGCCAGGGCACGGGCGATTGAAACCCGCTGCTTCATGCCGCCCGAAATTTGCCCTGGTTTTTTATCTGCCGCCTCAGCCAAGCCCACCATTGCCAGGTGATCGCGCACAATCGCCCGTTTTTCTGCTTGGGGTTTTTGGGGATAAACTGAATTCACCGCCAAATAAACGTTGTCAAACACCGAACGCCAAGGTAGCAGCGCATAGTTTTGAAACACCACCATGCGATCGGGGCCGGGTTGCAAAATGGGCTGCGATCGCAATTGCACCGTGCCCGTCGTCGGTTGCTGAAAGCCGCCTACCAGATTCAGCAGCGTTGATTTGCCACAGCCAGAGTGACCAATCAAACAAATAAACTCCCCTGCTTCTACCGTGAGATTAATGTCTTGCAAAACGGTATAGGGGCCAGACTTAGTAGGGTAAACCTTAGAAACTTGCTCAATCGCGAGGAAATCACCGCGACGCGGTTTGAGATCGAGCACAGGCCGTTGAGTGGTTTGAGTTTTCATGGTTTGAATAGGTAAGAAGAAGGGAAAGATCAGCGTCCCCTG
>NZ_JBQLZL010000093.1:2273-12699 GCF_052168255.1 Almyronema sp.
AACTGAGCAGGCGGCTGAGCAGAGTCGAAACCAGCCGATGAGAAAAGGGGAAGGGGATGTCTACTGGTGCATGCCCCATCAACAACCGAACGCAACTCATGCCCGGTGAGCGCTGGCGCTCCTGCCCTTCCCCGGCAAACTTCTTAAACAGCCACGAGGCGAGGTTTGGCTTGATCGAGGGTTACTTCAGCAACGCTAAAGTCGCGGCGAATCGCAAGCTGATTCAAATAACCAATCGGGTCTTCAGCGTCAAAGCGCGTACCATCAAACAAATTGATATAGCCACGGCTGTATTTCATATCCATTAGCCCCAATTCTCGCGCTGCCGTTAGAAAAACATTGACGTTACAAATTCGCTCCAAAATTTCTAACCAGTTGCGCGGAAAGGGGGTGTGTCCCCAGCGTGCCATCTGCGTCATCATCCACAAATGTTCGGTACGACTAGGGCGGTTGCGACCTTCGCCAAAAAACTGATGGTGGGCATACTGCCGCAACGGCATCGACAAATCGCAAACCGCCGCATTTGGATCGCCCAACTGAATGTAATCAATATCGGTGCCGACATAGTCGCGCCGCGCCAAAATCCGCCGAATTTCTGGTTCGTTTTCGGGTTGAGCACAATAACGGCAAGCATCTAGCAGCGCCTTGACTAAAGCAATGTGAGTATTGGGATAAGCCGTCGCCCAGTCTTCGCGTACCCCCAATACTTTGCCGGGATGACCGTTCCAAATTTCTAAGTCAGTAGCGATGGTGAAGCCAACTTTTTCAGCCGTAGCTCGCAAATTCCACGGTTCGCCAACACAATAGCCGTCAATTGTACCCGCTTGCAGATCGACAATCATCTGAGCCGGGGGGATGTTTTGTAAGAAAACGTCGGTGTCGGGGTCAATGTCACCTGCCGCCAGCCAGTAGCGCAACAGCAGATTATGCATTGACGAGGGATGCACGACACCCAGGGTATGTCTGCGATCGCGGCTTTGCAACAATACCTGTCTAAAGTCGCTGAGGCTATGCACCCCTTGATCGTAAAACCGTTTATCTAGGGTGATGGCGTTGCCATTGCGGGTTATCGTGAGAGCCGTCACCACCGAGACAGGGGGTTCTTCATCGCCGCCCAGCGTCAGCCAGAGGGGCATTCCCGCAGGCATTTGCGCCGCATCGAGGTAGCCGCCGCGCATCCCGTCTGTGATGCCGCGCCAACTGGTTTCACGCACCAGATTCACCTCATCTAGACCATGCTTGGCAAAAAAGCCTTTTTCTTGAGCGATCGCCACGGGCGCACAGGCGGTTAAAGGCACAAAGCCAATTTCTAAGTTGACTTTTTCTAACCCATGACGCGCTACAGCGCCAGCTTTACGCGATCGCATCTTTTTAATTCGCTTTTGCTGATTGAGAAAATAGATAATTTCGGAACGCAGGCTGTAGTAGCTAGGATGCTCGACGACTTCCATACGACGCCGAGGCCGGGGAATGTCTACGTCGAGAATGCGGCCAATTTCAGCCCCTGGGCCATTGGTAAGCATGACAATGCGATCAGAAAGCAGCACCGCTTCATCCACGTCGTGGGTTACCATTACCGCTGTCACCTGGTTTTCTTCGCAAATCCGCATTAGCTGCTCTTGCAAGCTGCCTCGCGTCAGCGCATCTAAAGCGCCAAAGGGTTCATCTAGCAGCAGCAGTTTGGGGCGAATGGCAAGGGCACGGGCGATCGCTACCCGCTGTTTCATACCGCCAGACAGGTGCATTGGTAGCTTATCAGCCGCGTGGCTCAGCCCCACCATGCGAATGTGTTCGTTGACAATGCCGCGTCGCTCAGATTTAGAGCGATCGCCCATGACGCTATCTACCGCCAGGGCAATGTTGTCGCGCACGGTGCGCCAAGGCAGCAGCGAGTAGTTTTGAAACACCACCATGCGATCGGGGCCAGGTTGCTTAATTCGCTGGCCTTCAAGCGTTACCAAGCCATTGGTCGGTAGCGATAGACCTGCAATCATGTTCAGCAAAGTGGATTTGCCACAGCCAGAGTGGCCGATAAAAGAGACAAATTCCCCTTTTTTGATTTCGAGATCAACGTTTTTTAGGGCAAGATATTCGCTGCCATCCGATAAGGGAAAGATCTTATCCACCTGGTCAACGGCTACAAAAACGCTCATAGCGAAAGTCCTCAATATTTTGTGTCAGTTATTAGCTGGAGTTAGACGGGCAAAAGCCGTAAGCCAATGCCCATCGGCAGGAGGTGGCTTACTCTCCCGGAACAATCAGCTTTTGAAGATAGGCAATACCGCGATCGAGCAGCAAACCCACTGCCCCGATATAGATCACCGCCAAGATAATTTCGCTGATGTAGTTCTGCTGGTAGGCATCCCAGATGAAGAAGCCAATGCCGACAATGCCAGACATGACAATCTCAGCCGCAATAATCGCCAACCACGCCAGACCAATGGCAATCCGCAACCCGGTGAAAATATAAGGCAGCGCTGCCGGGAGCAAAATATTGAGGTAATAGTCTTTGCGCGAAAGCTGTAGCACCTTAGCCACGTTGTTATAGTCTTCTGGAATTTGCCGCACTCCCTCAGCCGTGTTAATCAAAATCGGCCACACAGAGGTAATGAAAATCACGAAGATGGCCGCAGGTTGGTTTTGTTGCAGCGCTACTAGGGCGATGGGTACCCACGCCAGCGGCGCTACCATGCGTAAAAACTGAAAGATCGGATCCAGCGCTTTATTAATCAGCGGATTAGTGCCAACTAAAATACCAACGCTAATGCCAACTATGGCTGCCGCCAGATACCCCTTCGCCACGCGACCCAAGCTGGCTAGCGTTTGCCAAAACAAGCCCTTGTCTAACCCGCCGAGGTCATAAAACGGATACAGCAGCAGTTCTCGCGTCCGCTGATCCGTCCACAGACTCAACGGCCCCGGTAAGCGGGTCAACCCTGAGCTAGAAATCAACTGCCAAATCACCAAAAAGGCCAAAACACCTATCAGCGGTGGCAGAATATCCCCCGCCCGCTTAGCCCAAAAAGCGTGGAGCGGCGCGGGAAGTTTCAGACCTGAGTTGCGAGTTCGAGTATTGGCGACCATGATTGTAAGATTCCTTCTGTACTGATGTCGTAAGGCAATGCGATTGGCGATCGCATCTTTTGAGGCTACGCTGCGGTGATCACTAGAAAGCTCAAACTAGATGGCGGCCTCAGCGCTTGCGGGGCAGGGCGTTAGGCCGATGCCACAAACCACCTTCCGGATCGCTTGATAGGCTTAAATTCGTTTGATGGTGAGGCTGTCGAGGTAAGCTTGCGGATTTTGTGGGTCAAACTTAATGCCGTCAAAGAAGGTTTCAATGCCGCGTGAGGTATCGGCGGGGATATCGGCAGTAAAGCCTGCTTCTTCAGCGGCTTCGCGCCAAAGGTCTTCTCGGTTTACGGCATCGACAATCCGCTGCACCGTATCAAAATCTTGAATTTGATCGCGGTGGAAGCCCCAGCGCAGACTTTCGGTTAAAAACCACAAATCATGACTCTTGTAGGGATACGACACATTGCCGATATCGTCTGTCCAGTAAAGCGGGCCGGCTTTGATGGTGTTAAAAGCGGCTTTGTTGTCTCCCATTTCGTAGGTGCCTTTGTAAGGCGGCGTTAAAATATCAACCGGGATATTGAAGTAATTACGTCCGGCACAAATTTGTACTAATTCGTCGCGATTTTCGGGGCGATCGCACCACTGCTGCGCTTCCATTAGCCCTTTGAGCAAGGCTTTAGTGGCTTTAGGATTGGCATCCACCCAGTCAGCCCGCAGCGCTAAATATTCTTCGGGATGAAACGGCCAGATTTCATGGGTCAGCGCCGACATAAAGCCAATGTCATCGGCCACAATGCGGTAAGGCCAGGGGTCACCCGTACTAAAGGCATCCATCGTGCCGTTGCGCATTCCCTGTACGGTTTCAGCCGGGGGCACAGCCAAAAGGTCGATATCCGTATCGGGGTCAACCCCACCCGCCGCAAACCAGTAGCGAATCCAAAAGTCCTGGTTCACGTTGGGAAACGTATGCGCCGCTTTGAACTTACGCCCTTCAGTTGCAGAGAAATTTTTGATGTATTCAGCCGCATTGGTGATATCTAGACCCAAGCCCCTGCCCGCATGGATGCCTGAGATGGCAATGCCATTGCCCTGGGTGTTGAGTTGGGCCAGCACATACATCGGCACCTTTTGGCCATTGGTAATAATGCCTTCGCTAATCAAGTGAGGCATCGGCATCTGCCACTGGCCGCCATCAATGCCGCCGCCTTCAGAACCAATGGTGACGTTATCTCGTGCCGAGGCCCAGTTCGCCTGCTTCGATAGCTCTACCCCGGTCATGCCGTATTTGGCAAAAAAGCCTTTTTCTTGACCAATAATCATCGCCGCCGATTCCACTATGGGAATATAGCCCAATTTCACCTGAGCCGTTTCAGGCGCATCTGCAGCCGCGACGGGAGCCGCTGCTGTGGGCGTTGTTGCAGCCGTTTCTACCGTGGCCGATGGGGGATTGCCCAAACAGCCTTTCAGCAAGATTGACCCAGCAGCCGTAGCCCCTGCTGTGGTTAAAAACTTGCGCCGCGAAATGCTCGAAAAATTTGACATAGTACCTCCTAATTGCGCCCTCAGCCGAGACTGAGTCGCCAACGGTTATTAACAGTGAGTTAAAAGCTTGGTGGGAAAGAAAGGGGGTACTTACGCACCCCCACCAGAGGAGATTGCAATGTGTGGTCGCAAACGTAGGACAGGATTAGAGCGATCGCATCCGCTTATTCATATATAAACGTCTATTGCTTTCGCTCTTTCCATATAACTAAGTCTATTCTGAAAATCCGCAAACGGATCGCCGCTGAGCAGCCAATTCTCAACGGATTGTCAAATCCAAAACATAAGCAAAACTTTTAGATTAAGCCTATGCAATATTAACGGCTAATATAAATTCTTTACTAAGAGCTGGCTCAATAGCTATGATTTCCGCGTTAGGCCAGCTTCAGTTTGGAGATGATGGCTGCTTGCGTCTGGGGGTTACGAGCGGCGCGGGCTTGCTTGAGCAGTCGCCAAGCCGTGGCGGAAAAGAAAGCGGGGTAAGCTAGGGCGATCGCTGCGGCAATTTGCTTCTGTTTGAGTGCGACTAATCCCCAATGCAAATGCAGGTAGCGGCGAATATCGGCGATCGCAGGCAGTTTAGCCTGATGCTTGGTGCTGATGTTTTGGTAAATGCGCTCTTTGATCAAGAGATTGGTATCGAGGCGTTTTTGCAGGGCAATTTTTTGGTCGTAGCCACCCGGCCAAACGGTGCGATAGGCCAAGCACTCGTTAATAAACAGCGCGTCGCCAAACTGGGCTACCCGAATCCAAGAGTCAATATCGTCGCAGCTAGTCATCGCTAAATCCCAGCCGCCAGATTTAAGAAAAGCCGCTCGCTGCACTGCAACCTGAATTGGCGTGCCGAAGGGCACCACCTCTAGCAACATGCCGTAGTGAATATCGGCTTGGGGAATATAAAATACGCTTCCTGGTCCAGTAGGGGCTGTGCGGCTGAGTTCTTGCCCCTCAGCATTGACCTGAGCCGCCTGACAAGAGCAAATCACGGCTTGCGGACGCAGGGCGATCGCGGCTTGCATTTTCTCAATGCAGTCTGGCGCGAGGTAGTCGTCATCATCCACAAACTTGATCCAGTCGCCCGTGGCGATATCAACTCCTGCGTTGACGGCTCCGGCATGTTGCAAGTTAGCGGCGTTGCGCTGATAGCGCAGGCGATCGCCCAAACCCGTGACATAAGCTTGAGTGCCATCTGTAGAAGCATTGTCAACGACGATGACTTCACAAGGAACGGTTTGCGCTAAAGCACTGGCGATCGCCCGTTTGAGCAGGTCGAGGCGGTTGTAAGTGGTGATGACAAGGCTAAATTTCACAAGCAGTCCCTCGTGACAACGCTTTCACGAGCTTTCCCACTCTTTCCCCTACGACTCACATTCTCAATTTAGGCACCAGAAAGCTATAGACGAGTCAGGCGATCGCGCAGAATTTCCGCCTGGGTTTCGGCTTCCGCCAAGGCATCGCGGGCACCCTGCACCACGTCAGCCGGGGCTTTGTTGACAAATCCAGGATTATTTAAGCGGCCTGAAAGAGATTTAATTTCATTCTCTACTCGGCTGAGATCTTTTTCTAGCTTGGTTCGCAGCGCTTCTATATCAGCAACGCCCGTCAAAGGAATGAGCACCTGTACCGTCCCCACTACGCCTGCAAACATTTTGGCTTGTTTAGGGGCAGGTTCAGCCAGAAGGGGATCCGGCGCATCAGCCGCCGTTAGCAAAGCTTTCGGTTCAGGCGCAGGGGCTAGCTTCGCAGGTACGTCGCCTCTGATTTGTTGCCAGAAGGTTTGAGCCTGCTGCCCTAGCTGCTGGCGCTTTTGCCCACTGAGCAGCTTCTGGCTAGCAAACCAGAGAACATAAACTAAACCTGTTAGTTGCAGCAGCGCCGCCAGCAAGGGAATGTCTTCTAGGGTTCTTAAAATAGCGCTAATCACCTGTAGCAGCACCAGCAAACCCAACAGCAACCCTACGGTAATTGCAGGTCGGCGGACGCTACGCCAGAAACGACCTAAGTAAGCTTGCGGATTTTCTAGCCAGGTCAAAACAGACTGCCCCCATTCACCCACTTCAGTGGCAATATCTTCTGAGGTAATTTCGATGGTTTCAGGCGCTGCCTCAGCGTTGGTAGGGGTAGGGGATGGCTCTGCCCTATCAGCGGGGGCTGACGCTAGAGGCTGTGGGCGAGTTGCTGGCGTCTCTGGGGGGGTAGCTTCCTCCAGGCTAGAAACGCTCAGCGCTTTTACCTTGGCTAGGTCTTTGATATAGACTTCGGTGGCACTGAGAATTTGCCGTTCTTGCGGATCGTCGCTTTGCAGAATCGCTTCCACTTTCACGGCAGGCTTCACCCCGGCCTCGGCTCTGAGGTTGCGAATGGTGCGTACGGTACCAATCAGCAGCTCAAACTGCCGCTCTAGATCGGCATCAATCAGCGCCGTATTGACGCTGGGATAAGCCTGCACTGCTAAGAACTGATCGTCGCCCACCTGGTTGAGCGTGTGCCAAACCTCTTCGGTAATGTGGGGCATAAAGGGATGCAGCAACCGCAAAATGCCATCCAGCACGTAGGCCAGCGTTTGCTGCGCCACCTGTTTGGAAAGTCCCTCTGACTGAAGGCGCGACTTAACTAGCTCAATGTACCAGTCGCAAAAGTCACCCCAGATAAACTCATACAGTTCTTTGGCCGCTTCGCCCATGCCGTAGGCGTCGATATAGTCGCAGGTTTGCTGCACCACCCGATAAAAGCGTGAGAGAATCCAGCGATCGCTTAGCTCCAGATTTTCAGTATCGGGTTTTCCTAAGGCTGCTGGGGTTTGTCCCGCCAAATTCATCATCACAAAGCGGGAGGCATTCCACAGCTTGTTGGCAAATTTGCCCGCTGCCTCGACGGCAACCGATTCATCCGTTTCGCGATCGTACTCTAAGCGAATGTCTTGTCCAGCGCCCGCCACTTCACGAATCAGGGTATAGCGCAGGGCATCGGTGCCGTATTTGTTAATCAGCAGTAGCGGATCAATGCCGTTGCCCTTAGACTTCGACATTTTTTGATTATTTTCATCCCGCACCAGCCCGTGAATGTAGACGGTTTCAAACGGCATGGTGTCAGTAAAATGCCCTGCCATCATCGTCATCCGGGCTACCCAGAAAAAGATAATGTCAAAGCCTGTGACTAGGGTGCTAGTGGGATAGTAAGTTTGCAAATCTTCGGCGGCTTGATCGGGCCAGCCCATAGTTGAAAAAGGCCAGAGTCCAGAAGAGAACCAGGTGTCTAACACGTCTGGATCTTGTCGCAGTTCGACCCCTTCACCAAACTGGGCGATCGCCTTTTCTCTGGCAGCCTCTGCTGACATAGCGACGATGTAAGGCGTGTGATCGGTAATTTCGCCCTCGGTTTGGCTGACTGCGTACCAAGCCGGAATCTGGTGCCCCCACCAAAGCTGGCGAGAAATGCACCAGTCGCGCAGGTTAACCAGCCAGTCGCGGTAGACCTTGCGCCAGCGACCGGGCACAAACTGAGGCGATTCGTGGTTGTCCAATGCATCTAAGGCTTTTTCGGCAAGTGGCCGAATTTTGACAAACCACTGGGTAGACAGCAGCGGCTCCACCGGAACTTTACCGCGATCGCTATAGGGTACCGAGTGCTTGTAATCTTCGGTTTCAACCAAAAACCCATCGTCATCCAGGCGTTTGACGACGGCTTCTCGTGCCTTAAAGCGATCGAGTCCGGCAAAGATGCCTGCCTGCTCGTTCATGCTGCCGTCTTTGCTCATGATCGTGATCATCGGCAGGTTGTGGCGCTGCCCCATCTCAAAGTCATTAGGGTCGTGAGCCGGAGTCACCTTAACGCAGCCCGTACCAAAGGAGGCATCCACATACTCATCTGCAATGATGGGGATTTCTCGCTCCATAATCGGCAGCATGACGGTTTTGCCAACCAGGTCTTTGTAGCGATCGTCATTGGGATTGACCGCTACAGCGGTATCGCCCAACATGGTTTCAGGACGGGTGGTAGCAACCTCAACATAGCCGGAACCATCGGTGAGGGGATAGCGAAAATGCCAGAGATGGCCGTCTACTTCTTTATTTTCAACTTCCAGGTCAGAGACGGCAGACTGGCTAGCGGGGCACCAGTTCACCATATAGTTGCCGCGATAAATCAGCCCTTCTTCATAGAGCCAGTTAAACGCAGTCATCACGGCATCAGACAAGCCCGCATCCATGGTGAAACGCTCTCGCGACCAGTCTACTGAAACGCCCAGCTTCCGTAGTTGGTTCACAATGGTGCCGCCAGAGGATTCTTTCCATTGCCAAGCCCGCTCTAGGTAGGTGTCGCGATCGATGTCTTGGCGGGTTTTGCCCTGCGATCGCAGCTCTTGATCCAAAATGGCGCTCACCGCAATGCTGGCGTGATCGGTACCGGGTAGCCAAAGGGTGTTGCGTCCGCGCATCCGGTGGTAGCGCACCAGCAAATCAATCAGCGCCATCTCAAAGGCGTGCCCCATGTGCAAACTGCCCGTCACATTCGGCGGCGGAATCACCACACAGTAAGGCTTGCCCTCATGTTTCGGATCAGCCTTAAAGATCTGCTGATCTTCCCAGCGCTGTTGCCATTTGGCTTCAGTCTGGGCTGGATCATACTGGCTAGAGAGACTAGGACTTGATGCAGTCATGACAAAAGGGCGATGGGTTGCGTTGCAGACAGAACATTATCTAACGATTCTGCCATGCTAGCTGGTCTAGCGGCTAAGCCTTAGTTGCTTTTCTCTCTCTAGGAGGAGGCTGGCTGAGGGGGACATTGAATTTGATCACATTGCTCACTGGAATACTGGAAGAGCAGAAAAACTCACAAGGTAGTTATGAAAGTTGCTTTTATCGGACTAGGGACAATGGGCGCGCCGATGGTGATGAACTTGCTAAAGGCGGGGCATGACGTGACGGTGCATAATCGCACCCGCGATCGCGAAGAACCCTTAGTCGTAGCGGGGGCGAGTCGGGCTGAGTCACCTCAGGCGGTAGCCGTTGGTGCAGAGGTGATTATTACCTGCGTTAGCGATACCGCTGATGTCGAGGCCGTTTTAACTGGGGAGGGGGGCGTCATCTATGGAGCCGAAACCGGGGCGATCGCCGTTGATATGTCTACGATTAGCCCTACAGCCACTCGCCAAATTGCCGAAAAGCTGGCAAAAAAAGGGATTCACCTGGTAGATGCTCCGGTTTCGGGGGGGTCTGAAGGGGCACAAAAGGGGACGCTGTCGATTATGGTGGGGGGCGAAGCGGCTGATGTGGATCGGGTGCGTCCGGTTCTAGCCGCAATGGGTCAAACCATTACCCATGTGGGGCCAATTGGGGCAGGACAGTTGACCAAGGCGATTAACCAAATTATTGTGGCAGGCACCTACTGGTCAGTTGCCGAAGGAATGGCGGTGGGTTTAAAAGCGGGCTTGGATATGGAAAAGGTTGTGCAGGCAGTCGGCGGCGGTGCGGCTGGCTCTTGGGGGTTGAGCCACCGCTCTGGCAACATGATTGCCAATGAGTATCCGCTGGGCTTTCGGGTGCGACTGCACCGCAAAGATCTGAACATTGCCCTGGAAGCGGCACGAGAACTGGGGGTAACGTTGCCGATGGCCGCCTACGTCGAGCAGATTGAAACCGGGCTAATGGCACGGGGCTACGGGGATGAGGATATCTCAGCGATCGCCCGTAGCGTCCGGGAACAATCGGGCATTGAGTAGGGGCGTTTGGTGCAACGTCCTGCTAGCCATCGGGAAATTGCCAGCAGGCGCTAGCCATCGGGAAATTGCCAACAGGCGCTAGCCATC
>NZ_JBQLZL010000093.1:12799-33149 GCF_052168255.1 Almyronema sp.
GGAAATTGCCAACAGGCGCTAGCCATCCGGAAATTGCCAACAGGCAATATACTCCACCCGTTTGCTACCGCACTGGCAGGGCACTTCCGCTGAGGCCACCCACTCGCGATCGCAGTCTTTGCAATGACAAAAAATATTGTTGTAGTTGGCTTGCTCTAGGCGGCGCTGCCATTCTTGCAGTTCTTCAGGCGTTAGCTGGCGGGGGAGATCGCTCATAGTTCAACACGCGCAAATCCATGCTTCATTGTAGAGTGCAGGCTGTTGTCCCAGCGTCCACCCCTACGAACGGGCAAATTTTAAGGTGGCGATCGCCGCTCCGGTAATAATTAGCAAGCAAGCGATCGCCACGTTCCAGCTAGCCTCGCTCACCCCACCGATAATCAGCAACAGGGTTGAAAGCAGCGGCGCGGCATAAGACAGCACTCCCAAAACCTTGATATCGCCATGTTTCACCCCATAATCCCAGGTAAAAAAAGCCAGCCCCACCGGGCCAAGTCCCAAACCTAGAACGGCAAACCATGCCTGCCCAGTCGGCCAAAGCGTCGGTTCGCTCAGTCCATGACATAGCCACGCTAGCCCTGCCGTCACGCCGCAAAAGCCGCCGACGGCATTGGTCGGAATGGCACCAAAGTGTCGCGACAAAACCGAATAGCCCGACCAGGTAAAGGCACACAGCAGCGCCAGCAGGTAACCCAAACTGTATTGACTTTGCAGAGCCAACCCTTGTCCACCTGTAACCAGCAGCCCCGCGCCAGCAAAACCCAACACCGCCCCAACCACATGGCTAGCTTGCAACCGCTCACCGGGTAGCAAAGACGAGAGCAATACAATCAGCAGCGGCCACAGATACGCAATCAGGCTAGCTTCAACCGCAGGGGCATGACGCAGCGCCATAAAGTATAAAAAGTGGTAGCCAAACAACCCCACCACCCCTAAAGTCCAAACTTGCCACGGCAGTTTGAAATGGTTGAGCCAGTTGCCCCCCTCTCGCAGCCAAAGGGCAAGGCCAATGCCAAAAGCGATTGTAAAAGACATAGCCGTTAGCTGAAAAGGCGGAATCGCGCCACTCAAGGTCGTTAAGAAGGCCAGGGTAGCCCACATTAAAACCGCGCTAAAGCCAATCAGAGTGGCCGAAAAACGTTGGGTAGACATGGCTATGAGACAAAGTAGTATAGAGGGTCAACGCGATCGCCGTTAAGCGGCCTTCTACCACAGTTTGCTGTAGCTGGGTCATGGCTGCAAACCTTGCTAGCGTCAAACCTTCGCCGTTTTAGGTGAACGAGCTGCAATTGGCATCAAGCGTGCCTAAAAAACTGCTGACAGCGCTGACAGCAAAGCTCTGCGGCTTCTGCCCTCTGCCCACACCCTTCTATCTTGAGCGGCTGTGTTAAATTGCCATCAGGCGATAAACATCGTTGGCTATGACGTTGGAAGCGGTGGGGCTGCAAATTTCTAGCTGGGTGCAAGGGTTAAACGTTATTTTGACCAGCGTTTGCCAGCTTTTGGCGTTGTTTGTGATTGCGATTGGCATCATCAGAGCACTCGTCATTTTTCTCAAAGATGCTTTGCTCAAACCGCAAACGGCAGATGCCTTTCAGCGAAGCCGTTTGGTGATGGGCTATTCCTTTTCGCTGGGGTTAAGCTTCTTAATCGGAGCTACTATTTTGAAAACCATGATCTCTAGCCGCTGGGATGATATTGCCCGCCTAGCCGCCATTATTGCCGTTAGAACAGCCCTCAACTATTTGCTTTTAAGGGCGATCGCTACTTCTAGCGACTCGGCTACAGCCCCTGCTTTAGCCAAAAACTAACTCAGGGGCAACCAAATTTCAAACTGACTGCCAATATCAGCGGGCGTTTTTTTCTCGACAAAAGTGCGCGATCGCACATAAAACCGACCACCATGCTTGCCCGTAATAATGTGATAACTCATGGCTAGGCTGGTTTCTTTCATCATCCGCTTTTCTTGGGCGAAGCCTTGTTGCACCTGTTGCTCAATCTCAGGCGCTAACCCAGGGCCATTATCGCTAATTTGCAAAACCACCCAACGGCGATCGCTGTCACTTGGGTTTTGGGCTGGATCGGGCTTCATCGCCGTTGTCAGCGTTAGCGTAGGTAAATAGTCAGCTTGGGCAGGTTTGGTGCGATTGAATTCAGCCGCCAGCGTGCAGCGAATGGTTTGCTCTAGCAGCGTATCAACCGCATTAGACAAGATGTTCATAAACACCTGATTGAGCTGTCCGGCAAAGCAAGAAACTGGGGGTAAATGCCCATACTGACGAACGATATGGACAGGGGTATTGAGCTGGCTAGTTAGCAGCAGCAGAATGCTATCGAGTAAGTCATGCAGACTAGCGGGTTTGGGGTAGACCTCATCAATGTGGCAAAAATTTTGCAAACTCGCGGCTAACTGCTTGATCCGATTGGCTCCTCCGCGAATACTTGAGAGGGTTTTGGGTAAATCGCTTTGTAGATAATCGAGATCAATTTCGGCCTTGAGTTGCCGAACTGCGGCTGAGGCAGCGGTGCCGTCAGCTTCATAAGCGGCAATTAACTCTAAAAGCTGCTGGGCATAGTCTTCTAAATGAGCCAGGTTGCCCCAAATAAAACCAATCGGATCTGAAAGCTCATGGGCAACGCCATCGACCAAACGCCCCAAAGCGGCCATTTTTTCACTCTGAAGCATTTGCGCTTGGGCTCGCTCGTAGCGCACCTGAGTTTCAATGCCGCGTATTTGCCAGTAAGCCACATTTAGATCAGGCACGCTCAGGAGACGATAGACCTTGGCACATTTCACCACCAGCGGATGATGTTGTTGTTCTGGCGATCGCAGCAGGGCTTTTTGAGCGGCTGTAATAATAGAGGTCGTCGTCGGTAAAATTAGCGCGGGCGATCGCGCATAGCTATAAAGCACCCGTAGCGGCTGTTGCAAAAACAGTTCTAGCCCCTGAGGCCGCAGCAAATATTCTAAAAACGTTTGTCGCGTGATCAAGCCTAGCAGTTTGCCTTTTTCCAGCAATACCACCCCTGGCAACTGCGGATAGCGCTCAAAACACTGAGCCAACTCCGATCCTAGACAATCAGATTCGACTTCTAGCTCAAAGAGCGGCAGATCTGAAAGCACTGAATCAATTTTTAGAGGTGCATTACTGGCCTCTAACTGTCGAGGCGTCAGTACAGAGTCGTTTAAAGAACAGTTGATCGACATTCAGTTAGGTAGAAGCTGTGATTACCATTGTTCTAGAATGACCCGATTAAAAGCGAAGCTTAACAATTACAGCGGATGTTTTCCGGCGATCGCACTTGCAGAAGGCCATAGAGGCGGGTCTGCGCTGCTGCCTTACGCGGCCAACAGGGCTGAGGCTTTAAGCTCTGTGCGAAATCGCAAAACAGGCTGATGTAGGAGTGGCTACCTGAGGTTGGTTATTCAAGAGGTTATTGTGCATATTCGGCGCGATCGCTTAAGGTCTGCATTGGCTCGTTACCGCTTTGGCGGCGTTTGCAGTTTAGTTGGCCTCGTGATTTTAGGATTGGCCACTAAATTTTATGCAGGCTGGGGCGCAGCTTGGCTAAACAACTACGGTGGAGATATTGTTTATGAAATGTTTTGGGTCTTTTTAGTGGGCTGGTTCAAGCCGCAGTGGCGTGCCGGGGCGATCGCCTTTTGGGTTTTTCTGGTCACAGGAGTAGTCGAAGTGACGCAGTTGATTCCTTTTCCCGATGACTTGAAAAGTACCCTGGCGTGGCGGCTACTATTGGGCACAACCTTTTCAGCCTGGGACTATCCTCACTATGGGCTGGGTTGTCTCCTGGGGGGCTGGAGCTTGCGCTATCTTAAACTTAAGACCCTCAGCCAGCGTAAGTCGAATTATCAAAAGCCCCTTGCCTAATGACGACGCTCACCTCTGCTCTCAAAGAATGGTCTGTCGCCGTTGATGCCTTAGCCTCAGGTCAAACCATTTTGCTGCTACGCAAAGGGGGCATTCGAGAAGTGGGAGGAGGCTTCAGCGTTAGCCATCGCCAGGTGATTCTCTATCCCACTTATGAACACCAAAAGCCGCACTTACTCAAAGCGGCGTATCAGTCAGCCGTTCAGCCTGTCAGCGCTGGCTGGCATCCAGAGCGCGTACCGTTGCGGGCTTGGGCAGATATTACTGATGTTTGGCAGGTTAGCGAACCCAGCGCTTTAGCCGCTTTGCAGCCCTTTCATATTTGGCACGCTCAATTTGCCACAGAGCGCTTCAACTGGAAGCCACGACAACCCCTTTACCTTTTGCTGCTGCGGGTTTATCGGCTACCGGAACCCGTTGAAATTCCTTACCACGCTAGTTATGGCGGCTGCCGCTCTTGGCTAGCGTTGCAAACAGCGATCGCAATTGACTCGGCATCTCCCGTTTTATCGCCTGAGCAGTATCATCACCAGCGCGATCGCATTCAAACAGAACTCGCCCGCTACCAGCCGCTACCACACAAAGCGTAAAACCGAACTAGCGCAGTTGCCTTACGCAGCGCGTTTTCACCCAGTAGATTTGACCACAGTGGGTCTAGCCTGGGCAATCTAAGAACACGGCTGCTAGCCACCGCAAACTATCTATTATTCAAATGCCTTCATCGTATCGCAAGGTTTTTATCGTCGGCTGCCCCCGATCGGGTACCTCATGGCTTTTTAGAATGATTGGCAAACATCCCCTCAGCCTTTCAGTCCCCACTGAGTCACATGCCTACTCCATTATCTATGACCCCTTTACCTACCTGCCCGACTGGTCTTTTCAGCAACGACGGCAATCGGCAACCTGGGTCATTCGACATTACGGCTTAAAATCTCTGTTTTTAGGCATTACAACTGAAGATATCTGGCGCAGCCTGCCCAAATTCTATGCCCTATACGAGCAAGGAAAAAACAGCATTGGTCTGCACCATTTAGCGTCGCGAGCAGCGTTTCAGCGGCTACTCCAGCAAGCCTATGGTCAGGAGGGCAGCCATCTAACTAGAGCTGAAAACCTAATTGCAGCGCTCTTTCAGCATTTCTTTGAGACACATCAGGGCACAGCAGCGCATGTCATGCTGGAAAAAACGCCCATGCATATTCGCTATGTCGATAAAATTCTTCACCGCTTTCCTGAAGCGAAGATCATCGAAGTTTTGAGAGATGGTCGCGATGTAGACGTATCGTACAAAGCACGAGCCAAAACCCAACGCTGGGCCCGCAGCCATTCGCGCGATGTCATTGCTCAGTGGCAGCGCTGTGTCACCTTAGGCGAAAAGTTTCGCAGCGACCCTCAACTGGCTCCGAACCTTTATCAAGTGCGCTACGAACAGGTCAAAGCCCAGCCTGCCGAGGCGCTGCGTCACATCTTTGATTTTTTAGAACTGGAGCATACACCAGATCTGCTAGAAAACATTGTGGCGGCTAACGATATCAGCAAAGTCACGCACAAGGGAGAAGGTTTGCACGTACGCAAAGGTTCGGTCGGGGACTGGCGCAGTTCGCTCTCGCCTGAGCAAGTCGATCTCTGGCGGACGTTGGCTGGTGACACCTTAGAAAAGCTGGGATATAGCTGGTAGCTAAAGGCGGTAGGGTCAGGGCAGAAGCAGGAAAGCTTTTCTGGCTGCGGTTTTCAGCTAGTTAAGCCTCTCGGCCTTAAGGACTACAGCGATAATTTTGAGCCAATTGCTGGGCAATTTTTTGCGCTGCGCCTGGTTCACCCATGCGGTGCCGACCATTTTGGGCAATTTTTTGTCGGTGCGATGGATTCTCTAGCAGCGATCGCACAGCTAAGCCAACCTGTTCTGGACGTTCTAGCAAAATGACTGACGGCCCCAAAAGTCGGGCTTGCACCTCGGCAAAGCGACGGGTAAACTGTGGGCCTTGTCCTGGTAGCGTCAAAGCTGGCTTGCCCAAGCCCACTACTTGCTCGGTGGCGGTTCCGGCCATGGCGATCGCCAAATCAGCTTGGTGCAGGCAATTGGCAAACGCATCTTGCACCAGTTGCAGCGTTGCGGTTGACTGCTGATAGCGAGGTCGGTGAGCAATTGACCCAGTAGATTGCCAGCCCTGCTGTTGGAGAATTTGCTCAAACGGTTGCCGATCAAGACTAGGGGCGATCGCCGCTAAAAAAGCAATTGATTTTTGGGGGTAGGTCTGCACCAGATGGAACGCAGCCGCCAGAATCAGTTGCCAGTTGTGGTGCGCTTCGGGCACCCGTGAACCCGGTAATAGCACAACGCTCAAGGCGGTATTGGCTGGCACCGACAAAGACGGTTCTGTCGGTTCTAGCTGATCCATCATGGGATTGCCCGCATAAATCGCCTTAATTTGCCACTGCCGTAGCCACTCAGCCGTCAAGCGATCGCGCACAAACACCGCCTGACAGCGTGAACTGGCCATTAACCAACGCTCCCACGGCCAATAGACCGATGCAGCAGCCAGCCAGTTGGGAGACAGCAATTTCCCTTGCTCGTCGCGCAGCCAATACTCTGATTTGGCCGTACCCACAAAGCTATACGGTAAACCACTTTGCCAAGCAAACAATAACGGCACAATATCCCCCACAGCCAATACCTGGCCGCCGCCAGTCGCCCATTGACGAATAGCTTTAAGCTGTGCCCAAGTGAGCGACAGCAGCCCCGCTTGCACATCTCGGACAAGCTGCTCACCATCCATATAAATAAACCCGCCAGACGGCAAAGTCTGCGCTGGCCCCACCAACGAAAACCCATGCGCCTGGTAGGCCGAGCCTTGCCCAACAATCGGCAGCACCGATAAATCGAGCGGTTCAACCTGGGGCAGTAATGCTTGTAAAATCCGTAAAGCAATGCTGTCTTCGCCATGTCCGTTGCTGATACAAAGTAGCCTCATACCCGCCCTGCTGTACCAATTTCGCCTTAGCCTACTTTAGACACTTTAGATTTTCGTCAGCCCTTCACGGTAATCTAGCTGAGGCTCTTCGTAAAAATGTTCTGATGACTCAGCGGCTGCTCTCCCTTAGTAACGGGCATGGTGAAGATCTCAATGCCAGTTTGATCTTGCGATCGCTGCAAACGCTGATGCCGACGCTTACGGTCGCTGCCATACCGCTGGTGGGTCGGGGCAAAGCTTATCGCCGCACGGGCATTACCACGCTGGGGCCAATCGCCAGCCTGCCCTCTGGGGGGCTGATCTATACCCATCCTTTTAACTATCTAAAAGATCTGTGGGGAGGGCTAATTTGCCTGACGTTGCAGCAGTTTCGAGCCGTACGTCGCTATAGCCGTACCTGTCATTTGTTGTTGGCCACAGGCGATGTCGTGCCAATTTTGATGGCCTATTTGAGCGGTCAGCCTTATACCGCCTTTTTAGTCTCAACCTCTAGTTTTTATGAGGGGCGGCTACGGCTACCGTTGATTACTCGGCTGTGTCTGCGATCGCGGCGTTGTCTCCAAATCTTTACCCGTGACGCTTATACAGCCGCCGATCTCAACCGCCAAGGCATGACCAAAGCTATGTTTGTCGGCTACCCGATTATGGACGTCTTAGCCCCCACCGGACGAGACTTAGGCTTGAATCCAGCCGTACCGATGATTGCCCTGCTACCTGGTAGCCGTCTGCCCGAAGCGCTAGAAAATCTCAAGCTACAGTTGCAGCTTTGCGAACAGGTGCAGCAACTGCAAAAAACCCAATTTTGCGCAGCCTTAGTGCCCAGCATTGGGGAAGCCGACTTACAGGCGATCGCCGCTGCTTTGGCGTGGCAATATACCCCTGGCAAATTGACAAAATCGCTCAGCACAGAAACCGCTGTAGAAGTTTACTGCTATCCAGATGCCTTTGCCGATATCCTGCATCAGTGCACGCTAGCCATCGGCATGGCAGGTACTGCCGTAGAGCAAGCCGTGGGTCTGGGCAAGCCTGTGATCCAAATTCCCGGACAAGGCCCTCAATTTACCTATCAGTTTGCCGAAGCCCAAATGCGGCTCCTGGGTCGATCGGTGCAAACTATTGGGCGGCGACCCGCTAATAGCGCTATTTTGCAAACGGCAGCTCAACGCATTGTGGCAACGCTGCAAGATTTCAACTACTTAAGCGATTGCCCAGCAAATGGTACCCAACGCGTCGGCAAAGCGGGGGGATCAGAGGCGATTGCTCAGCATCTTCAAGCCCTGCTAAAAACCCTCTAAGCTGGTTCCAGAAGTTTTAAAAAATTTACGAGACTTGATTTTTCTTGCACATTGTTGAGGACAATGTCACATTAAGGACTAGAGTTTAGCTGCTTTTCTGCGAGTACCTAGAGTCGTTTAAACTATCAATAGCTATCTAATCACTGCAATCGTCTTTAACCATGTCTGTCGTTAGTCAAGTTATCCTTAACGCTGATGATGAGCTGCGCTACCCTACTAGCGGTGAGCTCAAAAGTATTGAATCTTTTCTCAAAACAGGTGAGCAGCGAATGCGAATCGCAGCCGCTCTGGCCGAAAATGAGAAAAAAATTGTAGATCAGGCTAGCCGAGAACTTTGGAAGCGCCGCCCTGACTTTATTGCACCTGGCGGTAATGCGTATGGGCAGCGGCAACGCGCTCTTTGCATCCGAGACTATGGCTGGTATCTACGTCTAATTACCTACGGTTTAATTTCTGGTTCTAAAGAACCCATCGAGAGCATTGGCTTGGTCGGTGTTCGCGAAATGTATAATGCCTTAAACGTTCCGGTACCGGGGATGGCCGAGGCTGTTCGGTGTTTGAAAGAAGCCTCACTGGCTATTCTGACTGATGAGGACGCTCAAGAAGCTGCGCCTTACTTCGACTACATTATTCAGGCGATGTCTTAATCGTTATTAACGCATCGAGGCGAGTTATCCCAACAGATGTTCAGCATAATTCGCACTCAACCCTGAAGGGTATGGCTTAGCCGTGCCCTTTTTTAGATCGCGAGGGGAAATTGGTATGACATTTCTAAGGTCTGAAGCGAATCGTTGCCGCATTGGCAAGGTGGTTAAATCTAGCTCTCATTGCGACTACGTCGTGCAGCTTGATGATAGCTTTGAGGTCGATCAGCCCCCGACGGATGAAGATTACGGTTTTGGTCAATTCGTTAAGCTAGAAAACGATCAGCGCCATTGGGCTGTCGGGGTTATTTATAACTCTCAGCTTTTTAATCCCATGTTTTTGAACAGCGGCCCGCGTTTGTCGAGCGAACCCGACCCCGTTTTCACCCCAGACTTGATTAACGATACGCGTACGCTGCTAGGGGTAGTGCTAGTCGGCACTTTTGCCATGGGCGATCGCGCTTATGGTATTCATGGCATTCCACGCGTCGTTGTCCCGATTAACACGGCTGTTTATCGTATGAATTTGCTAGAAGTGCATCAGTTTCATCAAACCGATGAGGGCAAGTCTCAGTTTTGTTATTACGGCCATCTGCTGCGGTCGGGGGGCGTATTTGCAGCCCAACTCACCCAGCAAGTGTTAAGCGAATTGATTGAAAGCCAGCTTTTTACCGGAGCCGATCGCCGAGCGCTAGAAGTGTTGTGTAAAGAGCTGTCTTGGAAAAACACAATGGGCGTGATGCGTTAAACAAAAAACCGACGAACTCCCGAAGGAGCTGTCGGCCGATTGTGTGTTCCCTGTAGATGACTCGGCTAGAGTTGAGTCCTCTACAGTATGTCTAACTGTGCCAAAGGGCATCGCGATCTTGATCAAGCATTTGAGTGACTCACATCACATTCAAATAACCATTCCTGATCGGCCACGCTTTTAGCTAGCAGGCGATCGCCTAAATCCGCTATCTAGCCTGCCTTTTTCCCCACTAGAGCGGTTGACATTATTATGAGCAATTAATCTAGTGACGCCCAACAGGCTTAGTCGGCTGGCTAGCCCGAAATCATCCGCCTGAGGCTAAACATCAACGGTAAAATGAGGTCTGTGCTGTCAAAATTGCCTGGTTGCTGAAGATTTTATGGTTGCTCCTACCGTCCCCCCCTTCTCACCCGATGAAATTGCCGCAGAAGGTTTAAAGCCAGGTGAATACGAAGAGATTGTGCAACGCTTAGGTCGCCACCCTAACCGAGCTGAATTAGGCATGTTTGGGGTGATGTGGTCAGAGCATTGCTGCTACAAAAATTCGCGTCCATTGCTCAAACAATTCCCCACCGAAGGGCCACACATTTTAGTAGGGCCGGGGGAAAACGCGGGCGTAGTAGATATGGGAGACGGTTTGCGGCTGGCCTTTAAGATTGAATCTCACAACCATCCCTCTGCGGTTGAACCCTTTCAGGGAGCAGCGACTGGCGTTGGGGGCATTTTGCGCGACATTTTTACAATGGGTGCGCGTCCCATTGCTGTACTCAACTCGCTGCGATTTGGCAGTTTAGACAATCCGCGCACTCGGCAAATTTTTACGGGCGTTGTCTCCGGTATTGCCCACTACGGCAACTGTTTTGGGGTTCCTACGGTTGGCGGCGAAGTTTACTTTGACCCGGCTTATGCAGGCAATCCGCTGGTGAATGCCATGGCATTGGGTTTGATGGAAACTGACGACATCGTCAAGTCTGGCGCTGCCGGAATCGACAATCCGGTACTGTATGTCGGCTCCACTACCGGGCGCGATGGCATGGGCGGCGCTAGTTTTGCCAGTGCGGAGCTAACAGACCAGTCTGAAGCCGATCGTCCGGCGGTTCAAGTGGGGGATCCCTTTTTAGAAAAATCTTTGGTGGAAGCGTGTTTAGAAGCCTTCAAAACCGGAGCGGTGGTGGCTGCTCAAGACATGGGAGCCGCCGGGATTACCTGCTCTACGGCTGAGATGGCTGCCAAAGGCGGGGTTGGCATCGATCTCGATCTTGATCTCATTCCGGTGCGCGAAGCGGGAATGGTGCCCTATGAATATTTGCTGTCTGAGTCTCAAGAACGCATGTTGTTTGTGGCTGAGGCGGGGCGTGAACAAGAGCTGATTGAAATTTTCCATCGCTGGGGGTTACAGGCGGTGGTAGCAGGTCGGGTTATTGCTGAACCGATTGTGCGGATTCGCTTTCAAGGGGCGATCGCGGCTGAAATTCCGGCGACGGCTTTAGCCGACAATACGCCCATTTACCACCGGGAAAAATTAGCTACTCCCCCGGACTATGCTTTGCAAGCGTGGCAGTGGCACGAATCGGCCTTACCAACGGCGACCGCAGGCGGCATTGCCGTACAAGGCCAGCCTCAAAGCTGGAGCGAAGTGGCATTGAGGCTTTTGGCAACTCCAACGATCGCCTCTAAGCAATGGATTTACCGCCAGTACGACCACCAGGTACAAAACAACACTGTGCTGCTGCCCGGTGGCGGCGATGCCGCGATTGTGCGGCTCAGACCGCAGCTAGGAGGTAGCCCGCAAACGCAGAAAGGCGTAGCCGCCACGGTAGACTGCAATGCGCGTTATGTTTACCTCGATCCTTATGAAGGGGCTAAAGCAGCGGTGGCAGAGGCGGCTCGAAATTTAAGCTGTGTTGGCGCTGAGCCGTTAGCCGTCACCGACAATCTCAATTTTGGCAGTCCCGAAAATCCAGTTGGCTATTGGCAGTTAGCCGAAGCCTGTCGGGGTCTATCAGACGGTTGCAAAGCCTTGGCAACGCCAGTGACCGGCGGCAATGTTTCTCTCTACAACGAAACCGTTGATAGCCAGGGCAAACCGCAGCCTATTTATCCGACGCCCGTAGTGGGCATGGTGGGCTTGGTACCCGATATCTCACAGGTGTGCGGCCAGGGATGGCTAACCGCAGGCGATCGCATTTATTTATTGGGGCAGCTTGGGGAAGATCCAGCCGCCGTCACCCTGGGCGGATCGGAATATTTGGCGGCAATTCACCAAACGGTTGCTGGCAAACCACCTCAAATTGATTTTGATTTAGAAAAACGGGTGCAAGCTGCCTGTCGTCAGGGCATTCAGCAAGGCTGGGTACGCTCAGCCCATGACTGTGCTGAAGGCGGTTTGGCGATCGCCCTGGCCGAATGCTGTATCAGTGGCCAGCAGGGGGCTGAGATTACGCTGCCGTTCGCCATCGATCAGCGACAAATCCGTTGGGATCGGGTGCTGTTTGGTGAAGGCGGGGCGCGGATTGTGGTGTCTGTGGCGGCGGCTGACGCTGAGACTTGGGAACAATGGCTGCAAAACCAGATTCCGAATTATTGGTTCAAGCTGGGGGAGGTGGCTGCTACGCCCAGTCTGGTGATGAAAACGGCTGCTGGGGTTCCCTTATTAGAGCTGAGTGTTGCGCAAATGAGCGATCGCTGGACTCAGGCGATTGAACGGCAAATCAGCGCTTAAGAGGATGGGGGTTGGCGCTGCTTAACCCCTTAAGGGGTGGGTCGCCACCCGCCGTTAGGCTTTGGCAAAGGTCAACCCCAAGGCTAAGAATGTTAAGATCGAAGCCTATTAAGAGAGTATTAAGATTACATCCTGAAAACTTTAAGCCCGCGTCCGTCCCTGATCAAAGCGTAAACTTTTATGATGGATGGAGGCTCTGCCCTTGATTTTTTTCAGTAATGGGCCTTCTGCTTAGCCCACAATCCGCTTGCCGCATTCTAACCCCAATACAATGGTCTCCCCGGTGACAGAATTAACTGCGTATCCGTCAACCCCTTCTGAGGCCCAGCCCTCAGCGACTGTGATTGAAGCCTCCCGCTCTGACAAACCCGAAGAAGCCTGTGGCGTTTTTGGCATTTTTGCACCGGGGGAAAGCGCAGCAACGCTGACCTACTTTGGTCTTTATGCACTACAGCACCGGGGCCAAGAATCAGCCGGAATTGCCACCTTTGAAGGCGATCGCGTCCATCTGCACAAAAATATGGGGTTGGTTTCCCAGGTTTTTAGCGACAGCATCCTTCAGCAGTTGCCCGGTGAAATTGGTGTCGGCCATACCCGCTATTCCACCACTGGATCTAGCCGCATTCTCAATGCCCAGCCAGCGGTGGTCGAGACCCGCTTAGGCTCGCTGGCCTTGGCGCACAATGGCAACCTGGTTAACACCACTGACCTGCGCGAAGAACTGCTGCGACGAGACTGTAACCTCTTAACCACTACTGACTCAGAGATGATCGCCTTTGCGATCGCAGAAGCCATCAACGACGGCCAGAACTGGACGGCAGGGGCAGTGACTGCCCTGAAAAAGTGTCAAGGTGCTTTTAGCCTCACCATTGGCACCCCTGAGGGCTTAATCGGCGTTCGCGATCCGCATGGCATTCGGCCACTGGTGCTGGGCTATCTAGGCGAACCACCCGCCCGCGAAAACGGCCCAGCCCAGTATGTACTGGCTTCTGAGACATGCGGCTTAGACATTATTGGAGCCACCTTTCTGCGCGAAGTGCATGCGGGTGAACTGGTCTGGATCGATCAAGCGGGGTTGACCTCAATTCAGTGGGCTGAGGAGCAGCGCAAGCTGTGCGTCTTCGAAATGATTTATTTCGCCCGTCCCGATAGCGTCGTCAACGACGAAAGCCTTTATAGCTATCGACTGCGTTTGGGGCAGCAGCTAGCTCAAGAATCGCCCGCCGACGTTGATTTAATCATTGCTGTGCCCGATTCGGGGGTACCTGCTGCAATTGGCTTCTCTCAAGCTTCAGGCATTCCCTACGCCGAAGGGTTGATTAAAAATCGGTACGTGGGTCGTACGTTTATTCAACCTACCCAAAAAATGCGAGAAGCGGGCATCCGCATGAAGCTAAACCCGCTGCGGGATGTGCTAGAGGGCAAGCGGATTGTGATTGTAGACGACTCGATCGTCCGGGGTACCACTAGCCGCAAAATCGTCAAAGCCCTACGGGACGCGGGCGCTACTGAAGTGCATATGCGAATTTCATCGCCCCCAGTCACCCATCCCTGCTTCTTTGGCATTGATACTGACAACCAAGACCAGCTCATCGCCGCCACCAAATCAGTCGCCGAAATTGAAGCCCAAATTGGGGTAGACTCTCTGGCTTATCTAAGCTGGGAAGGCATGTTAGCAGCGACGCAGCAAGATCCTAATAGCTTTTGCTCGGCTTGCTTTACAGGGCATTACCCGGTGCAGATTCCAGAACCTTTCAAGCGATCGAAGCTGGTGTTAGAAAAGAAGATGGCCGCAGCTTCAACCTAGTCAGGGCAGACGCTCATGCCGTTGCTGAAGTTCAGGCGATCGCCTGTGGCTTGAACTTCGGCTCCAGCGCCCCCAGCAAACCTGGGCTGATTTGCTCATCGGCCCGTATCCGCCTGATCCGGTGGCTAGCTTTTGAGGCAACAACGGGCAGGGGTAACTGTTCTCCAGCGCCGAGACATGAAAAATCGTCCTGCGCCGCTGATTAGCCAACGGCGAACGGCTGAAGATCGCTAAAGAGAGTTTATTGCAGCAGTTCTTCGATTGTCACTTCTTCGGGCTGCAATTGCTGCTGCCATTCGCGAACTTTGAGCTGAGCGGCAGCGTAGGCTTCCGTACGGGCAGGTACTTGCTGAGCCATGTCGATGGCGCTGGGCAAATCGGTATTGGCTTGAGCTGTGGCCAAGGAGAGGATTTGCCAGCTCCACTGGTTAATCATCAAATCAGCGTCAGAGCGGGCATTGCTGTCGCTGGGAACTTCATTAGCTAAAGCGATCGCTGAGGCTAAGGCGGCAGCGGTGCCCGTTTCAGCCGAGCGATAAGCCTGTTGCAGCTTTTGACGCCCCTGAATTCGCCCTTGCCAACTGCTGATGTCTGACTGGGCTTCGTCGTAAAGCGCTCGGTTGCTGCCAATTTGAGCAGCCGTCGCGATCGCTTCTTGGTAGCTGCCATTTTGGGCAAGCTGTCTGGCTCTAGCCAGAACCGGCTGGTCTTCGGCTCGTTGCAACGTGCGCCGCCAAGTTCGAATGCGATCGCTGGCTTGGTCGTATAAGGCTCGACCCGAACGAATATTTTCAGCCTCGGCGATCGCCGCTCTGAGCGACATCGGATCGCCAGCTAGCGCCAACTGCTCCGCCCGATCTAAAAAGGGCTGATCTTCAGCCGTTTCTAGCCGACTGCGCCAGCGGCGCACCTGGGCTTGGGCATCTTCCCAAATGGGGTTAGAGCGGGAGATTTTTTCAGCATGGGCGATCGCAGCTGATAAGTCGGTGGTGGTTCCGGGTTCAGCGAGTTGTCTAGCCCAATCTAACTGGGCGACCCCTTGAATTTCGCTTTGCCAGCGGCTGATCAGCTTTTGGGCACGATCATGCAGCGGGCGATCGCGGCTAATGCTCTGTAGCCGCACAATGGCCGATTCCAAAGCCGGAATCGTCCCTTCCCAAGCACTTTTATAAGCTTCTACCAGCACGCGAAAATCCGCCGTTTGGGCGTCAAAATCAACCCCGTCAGGAATTTCATCCAAAATAGCCAGAGCCGCTTCTGCATCTTGGCGCTCTAGCGAAGCTTCGGCCAAATCCAGCATTTCCTGGGCAATGTCTTTAAGACGACGCTGAGCTTCTTGATAAAGACGGCTTTCAGGCTTAATTTTCTCAATCAGCTCAATTGCTTTCTGCAAATTTTCTAGCCCACCGCGACGCAGCAGATTGCTAACCTGTCCTAGGCGATTCCCATCTTCGCGCGTCACCGAAATTAGTTGGGTTAACTCTTCGTACTTGGTGGTTTCCCAGTAGTCATTACCCACCGACAGCAGCTTAATCGCAGCCGCAAAGGCTTCGCGAAAGCTCTGTTCACTCAGCTTTTCTTCAGCAGTTTGATAAATGGCTTCGGCGTTGCTCCAAATTTCACGCCAGCGATCGATAGACTGATCAATTTCATCGGCAGCAGCGGTTCCAGCCGGAATTTTGCGGGCGGTGGCAATGGCTTTTTCTAGCTCTCCGGCATGGAACATTTGATCGGCTAGCTTCAAGATCTGATCAGCCCATAACTCAATGCGCTCGTTAATGTCTGTGCGCAAAGGATGATCGGCTGGCAGCGCGTCCACTAGCCGAATAGCCGCTAATAGATCATCAACGGTTCCTTGATCGGCATAGGCTTCTGCACACTGCAACCGCGTAGAAGCTGACGCAGTAGGCCAAAAGATCGCTCGACAGTTTGGCAGGTTAGGAATACGAAACAGGCTAATGGCCGAAGCAACCCCAACCGCCCCAATTAAACCCAAAGAACTCAAAGACCAAAACGGCCAACTGCTCAGAAATTTGCCCAGCGGAATGCCGGGTCGCGATCGCGACTGCGTTGACGGCTTTGGGCTAGACGCCAACTTTGACGGCTCAGCCGCAGGTGGCTTAGGTGGCGACGGCTGTCGGATTTGCTGCTGAAGCTGATTGACCGACGAAGCGTTGGCTGCCGCCGTTGGCTGAGCGGTAACAGCGGGGGTGGGGTTAGCCGGGGGAGCAGGCGGCGGCGAACCTGCCTGCCGGGGCAAAATCGGCAGCGAAGGAAGCTGAGATGAGCGAGGCAAAGGCCGCTGGTCGCGTCTGGGCGGTGGCAGCGGCGGAAACCCTGGCAAAGGTGGTTTTGCCACAAATCGTCTAGGATCTTGGCGAGATGGCCGCTGAGGCATGTCTCGATGTCCGGTCATAGTTTACCTGCAACCACGCTGCACTCGTTCTATGGCTTGTTCTAAAGTCTGCAAAGGCAGCCAAAGCTACGTACAATGCAAATTAGTATAGCTGCCTGCTCGTCAAACGCAACTCTCTCAGCAGACAAAGCCCGCCTGCACGATAGGCTAAATCGCAACTTTCTCAGACGATAAACCCGCTGTTTTGTGCCAAACAGGCCGCTGAGGCGGGTTGATTGGGCGACGGTTGATTGGGCGATTTATGTAAGCACCTGATGACGCAAATCTCTTTGCAAAGCTAGCGGCGATCGCTAGAATCGCTAGATTAGATTTAGATATCTAAAGTCTCCCTCCTTAAGGATCTGCCCGTGAGCATAAAAATTTTGGTTCACAATTCGCTAAAAGCGCTGAATTTAGCCAGCCCCACCCCCCACAACCCTGATTTTCAGGCTAGCGATTTTGATCAGCATGTGATGACCACCTATGGCCGCTTTCCCCTGGCGTTAGAGCGCGGTCAGGGTTGCCAAGTTTGGGATACTGCCGGGAACGCCTACCTAGATTTTGTGGCAGGCATTGCCACCTGCACGTTGGGTCATGCCCATCCAGTAATGGTAGAGGCGGTAACGCAGCAAATGCAAAAGCTGCACCATGTTTCTAACCTCTTTTATATTCCAGAGCAGGGAGAGCTAGCCGCTTGGTTAACGGCGCATTCTGCCGCTGATCGGGTGTTTTTCTGCAATTCGGGGGCTGAAGCTAACGAAGGCGCTATCAAGCTAGCCCGCAAGTATGGCAAAACCCAGTTGGGTGTTGAATCGCCTGTGATTTTGACGGCTAATGCCAGCTTTCACGGCAGAACGCTAGCCACCATTACGGCCACCGGGCAACCCAAGTATCAGAAAAACTTTGATCCGCTGATGCCCGGTTTTCATTACGTACCCTACAACGACATAGCCGCCCTAGAAGCCGCGATCGCTGAGTTAGATGCCTCGCAGCGGCAGGTCGTAGCCATTATGCTAGAACCGCTGCAGGGCGAAGGTGGCGTCCGTCCTGGCGATGCGGCTTACTTTCAGCGGATACGGCAAATTTGTGATCAAACAGGCATTTTACTCATACTTGACGAAGTGCAAACGGGCGTAGGCCGAACGGGTCGATTTTGGGGCTATGAAAACTTAGGCATTGAACCCGATGTCTTTACCTCAGCCAAAGGACTTGGCGGGGGCATTCCCATCGGCGCGATGCTTTGCAAGGCTCACTGCGATGTGCTACAGCCCGGAGAACATGCCAGCACCTTTGGCGGCAATCCGTTTGCCTGCGGCGTTGCCCTGGCAGTTTGCCAAACGCTAGAGCAGCAAAATCTGCTGGCCAATGTTCAGCAAAGGGGTGAGCAACTGCGAACGGGGCTACAAAATCTGGCTCAGACTTACCCCAACTTGATCGAAACGGTGCGGGGCTGGGGTTTGATTAACGGGTTGGTGCTCAAACCAGAAGCAGCTATTCAGTCGGTGGATATTGTCAAAGCCGCGATCGCGGTAGGACTGTTGCTGGTTCCAGCAGGGCCGCAGGTCGTACGCTTTGTGCCGCCGCTGATTGTCAGTGCCGAGGAAGTTGATCAGGCGTTGCAAGCGTTACAGCAGGCTATCGAGCAACTGCAAGCGGCAACCGTTTAAGCTGACCGCTGAGCCAACCCCTTACAATAGGAACCTCAACGACCCGACTCCTGCCGATCGCATGTCAGATATTTCTCAACAGCTCAGCCGCGAACTGTCGCTTAAAGTGTTTCAGGTGGAGGCGGCTTTAGCGTTGTTTGCCGAAGGGGCAACGGTTCCTTTTGTAGCTCGCTATCGCAAAGAGCGCACGGGCAACCTTGATGAGACGCAGCTACGCGAAATCAGCGATCGCTTTGCCTATTTAAAAGAGCTAAGCGATCGCAAACAGGCTATTCTCAAAGCCATTGAGGAGCAAGGCCAGCTTACCCCAGCCCTCAAGCAGCAAATTGACGCCGCTACGCAAAAGACAGAACTCGAAGACCTGTACCTGCCCTATCGCCCTAAACGCCGAACTCGCGCTACGGCGGCTCGCGAAAAAGGACTCACCCCTTTAGCCGATTGGCTGCGGCAGCTCAATCAAACCGGGGCAAGCGTTAGCGACCTCACCCTTGAAGCCGCTCGCTATGTTGACCTCGAAAAAGGGGTAGAAACAGCAGCGGCAGCGCTTCAGGGAGCGGCTGATATCTTGGCTGAAGAGGTGGCTGAGCAAGCCAGCCTTAGAGCTTCTGTGCGAACCTTCTTCTTGCAAACAGGGGTGATAAAGTCCACCATCAAACCTGACTACGGCGAAGGAACCACCAAATATGAAATGTACCGCCACTACCAGATAGCGCTCAACAACATGGCTCCCCACAATGTTTTAGCGCTGCTGCGGGGTGAGAAAGAAGGCATTTTGAAACTAGAACTCATTTTTGAGGCCGAGAAAATTTTGGCTCAGCTAGCAGCGCAGGTGATTCAAACGCGATCGCCTGAAGTGCGAACTTTTTACCAGGCGGTAATTGCAGAAGCTTTTCGGCGGCTGATGCAGCCATCGCTAACCAACGAAGTGATTGCCGAGAAAAAGAATTGGGCTGACGAACAATCGATTGCCACCTTTGCAGCCAATTTAAGAAACCTGTTGCTGGCGGCTCCGGCAGGTATGCAGCCAACATTGGGCATTGATCCAGGGTTTCGGACGGGGTGTAAGGTAGCCGCAGTAGACGCTACGGGCAAATTTTTGGCTTATCAGGCAATCTTTCCGCATCAGTCAGCGGCGCAGCGAACGGCGGCGGCAGAGACGTTAAAGCGGCTGATCCAGCAGTATCAAATTCAGCTCATTGCCATTGGTAACGGCACCGCTGGCCGCGAGACGGATGCCTTTGTAGCTGAGGTGTTGCAGCAATTCCCTCAGCCGCCGATTAAGGTGCTAGTGAATGAATCAGGAGCCTCAATTTACTCGGCAAGTGAGGTAGCGATCGCTGAGTTTCCGGATCTCGATATTACAGTGCGCGGTGCCATTAGCATTGCCCGTCGTTTACAAGACCCGCTGGCAGAATTGGTCAAAATTGATCCCAAATCTATCGGCGTTGGGCAGTATCAGCACGATGTTGACCAAAAGCGACTCCGCAAGCAGCTTGATGAAACGGTAGAAAGCTGCGTTAACTATGTAGGGGTTGATTTAAACAATGCGTCTAAAGAGCTGCTCACGTATGTTTCTGGCATTAGCAGCGCGGTAGCCAATAACATCGTCGCTTATCGCAATCAAAACGGCGCTTTTCGCAACCGGAAACAATTGCTACAGGTGAGCAAGCTTGGCCCCAAAGCTTTTGAGCAAGCAGCCGGGTTTTTGCGCATTCGCGATGGCGATAACCCGCTAGATAATACCGCCGTTCACCCCGAAAGCTATGGTGTCGTCAAGGCGATCGCCGCTGATTTAAACCTGCCCCTTGGTCAAATTTCCCAAGCTCAAGCGCAGCTAAGCCGCCTGAATCTTAAGCGCTATGTCACAGAAACTACGGGCGAACTGACGCTGCAAGACATTTTGCACGAGCTAGAAAAACCTGGCCGTGACCCGCGCCAGCAGTTTACCTACGCCCAATTTCGCGCAGATATCAGCGAAATCAGCGATTTGCAGCCAGGGTTGGTGCTAGAAGGCGTCGTCACCAATGTGGCTAACTTTGGCGCATTTGTCGATATTGGCGTGCATCAAGATGGCCTAGTGCATATTTCGCAACTAGCCAATCGCTTTGTCAAAGACCCCAAGGAGATTGTGCAGGTGGGGCAAATCGTTAAGGTGCGCGTTTTGGAAGTGAACGAAGCGCTGAAGCGAATTAGCTTGTCGATGCGATCGC
>NZ_JBQLZL010000094.1:0-36729 GCF_052168255.1 Almyronema sp.
CATGACGACCCCGATAGGCATATGACAAGATGGGAGCAACCCGACCCAAAGGGCATCCAATCAGAAAAGTGAGCGAGGCGCTTTACACCTCAGCTAGGCTCAATATCGTAGCGGCTGCAAACCCGTTTTGTTTAGGTATCTACTGCACTGATCAGCATTGATCAGCCAAGAAAACGCCATTCAACTTTGTTGAGAGTCCATTCTGCGAACGCGAGGTCTAGATTATGAGCAGAAACTTTCAGAGCCAGAAATCTAAAGCGGTAGTTTCTGCCGTCGCCAATACCCAGCTACAGTCACGCCCCTTTGCTGCGGCTGCTCCTACACAAGAAGCCGAGGCTGCTGCAACGACAAAGACCGGATTGGACTTTGATGCTGAAAATATTTCTCTCTTTCCAGAGAATGCTGCCACCTCAGGTTTAGTCAGCTCAGCCCAGCGATCGCCTCTGTCGCGCCTCGAACCAGCCAGCGGTTTATCGGGTCAACTTGACCCCTCAGCGATCGCTGCGCCAGCGTCTTCACTGCCCACCTATCTACAAACGGCTCTCGATCGCACTGCTCAAGCGAACGCCACCCAGTCTCAGCTTGGGCTACGACTCTTCCGTCAGGCACACCCCGATGCCCTGCTCGATCGCTACCATACCCACTTAACAGAATCGCCTCAATCTGTCAAAGTCCAGCAACAGTCTCCGCTCAACGTGGTGCGCTGTATGGGTAGAAGCTCCTCTTCCGAACCAGAGCAGACTAGCAGTAAAGCACCGCAGAAAACAGCGGAAGAAATTAACTTCGACACGCTAGCTTCAGGTAACCTCAAAACAGAAGATCTCCCTGAAAAGTTCGTCATTCCAGAGTCGATGAAAGCTGGAATGCTAGAAGCTTGGAAAAAATCTTTTCCGGGAGGTAAGTCGCAAGAGCAGGGCGGCATTTTAGTTAAAAACAAAGACGGTACCTATTCGTGGAAAGCAGGGGCTGCTGGCAAATCAGGTTCCTTCAGCCCTAACTATGGCGATGTCGGCGCAGATGAAACGCTGGTGGCCTCTGGGCATAGCCATCCTTACGACAAAAGCGAAGGTGGCCATACCCATGTTTCTTTTAGCGGGGCAGACTTGGCCAATCTCGTTACCCAAGACGAGCATTTCAAGATTGTGCAAGCGGGTGAAGGCCAGTTTGTCGTCAGCCGCACCCAGGAGTTTAATAAAAAACGATCAGAGCTAGACGAACAAGGCAAAAAAAACCTCAAAGCCGAAATGAAAAAACTCTGGAACGAGACTTTTGCCTCTGCTAAAGGTACGTTTCAAGAACGAGTTGAAGCGGCTGTTAAGGCTGTTTGCAGCAAATACAACCTGGTTTATTACAAAGGTTCAGGCGGCGAACTTAACAAGCAGTAAGTAGCCGTTTTGATAGCGGTTTTAGGGCAAATCCGCCGGGGTTGCAGCTATGGCCTATGCGATATCGCTTAAAAAGTGCCTCTTGATCGCTTTAATTCTTGTGGTACAGTCTTGCACAGCCCCGCCAGACACGGTTATCCAAAAGGCCGATTCCCTCAATTCGTCGCCAATCCAGATTGATCAAGGAAGGTTTGCAATGACCTCAGCTCCGGTCACGATTGAAGCAACAGATGCTAACCAATGGCTAATTCAAGTTGAGCAGACGCTAGCAGAAGATTCAGCCACTGGCAGGGTTGTAATCAAACAAGCAGCCCCTCCCAATGCCGAAAATCCGCCTCATTTGGCTCTTGCGAGCAGTCGAGCTTGGCTGACGCTGGGTGAGCAGTTTGTTGACAAAGGTAATTTTGAGGCTGCGATCGCCTGTGCTCAGCAGGGATTAGACGCTCTTGGTAGCGACTATGCCGCACCGGAAGTAGAGGACGATACCGACATGAAGCTTTTAGCCGCTGAGGACAGAATCGAATCGGGCCACCTCCAGGATGGAGCCAGTGTGATGCTGCAGATGCTAGAAACCCGCACCGAACTGTATCAAGAATTGCATACAGCGACGATTGTCCAATAGTATCTATGACAGTTTTAAATCTTTAATCGCAGTTTCCCACTAAAGCCTTGAGGCAAGCACCCTATGACGGCACTGAAGCTGACCGAAGCCAATTTAGCCCATCTTCAAATGTTTCAAGCACTGCTGCCACAAGTGCGCCAATATATTCAGCAGTTGTGTCCAGCCCATTGGCCAGCATTCACGTCACTCCTCAGCCGTGTGATTGATCAGCCCTTAGGCTCGTTGGCTATTTTGCCACTAGCTAGTTGTGCCGCTGTCGGCGGCGATCCGCAGACGGCGATTCCAGTGGCGGCAGCGTGGGAAGTGCTAAACCTTGCCATGCGCATTTTAGATGACCTGGAAGATCAAGATCGCCCAGATAGTTTGTGGGCTGAGGTCGGTGAGGCTCGTGCGTTCAACCTGAGTGCAGGGCTATATGCCTTATGTAACGAACTGCTGGTACAAGCCCCTTGGCCAGATGCTTGTCACCGTAAAATCAGCCAAATCTTTGCCCAAACAGGCTTACGCTTACTTAGTGGGCAAGATCGAGACTTGCAAGGAACTGCTGAAACTTTCGAAGACTATTGGCAGATTATGCAAGACAAAAATGCTGCCGCGTTTGCGATGGCCTGCGAAGCTGGGGCTTTGTGCGGCACAACGCAGCCTGAGCTATTAACAGCCTGCCGCGAGTTTGGTGAGCACCTGGGGATGGCTTTGCAGCTATTTGACGACTTTCAGGGAATGTGGGAACCCATCGGCTTGGGTGACTTGGCTATGGGTAAAATTACCTTACCGCTACTGTATGGACTGCGGCTTGAACATCCGGGACGGGCTGAACTGCAACAAATCTGCGAAAGTGGCAATTTTCAGGTTCAGCGCGATCGCATCTTGAGCATTCTAGATCAGCTACAGACCCGCGAATTTATTGTTTGGACAGCCCTACAAGAGAAGCAGCAAGCCGTTGAAGCCCTGTCTATCTGTCCCGGCGAACCAGGCGTAACGGCTTTAGTGGCCTATGCCACCACCATCTTTAAACATATTGACACGGTTCTGCCTGCGAACCGTGACAGCGCTTAACCGCTGTTTATGGCTACGCCTGTGGCGACTATGACCTTTGTTCGTCCTCAGTTCACCCTAGGCCGCGCCCTACCAAACTGTCCAATTAATGCAGAGCGTTAAGCTTTTTGTCAAATCCGCAACACTATCCTAGTCCGAATGATAGGGTCAATACTGTTGAAAGTGCATTCAAACTTCTGGGGGAGAGCGTTTTGGTACCACAAGCAGAGCAATCGTCCAATACAGCACGCGAAGACTTTAGCGAATACGTGGCTCACCTACAGCTACATATGGCTTTGCAAGCACGCAACTTAGTGCCACCTTTGGGTCACAAAGGCGATCGCCGCGAAATGCTACTACAGCAAACTCAAGAAGACTTTGAGAAAATTGTCTCTCGCCAGCGCTTCTAGCGCTCTGCTAAACATTTTTTGATTTGAGCGGTTGAATCCTCAAAAAAAAGCAGCCTTGGCTAAGGCTGCTTTTTTTAAAGCACTAATTCCCTATGCCTGAATCCAACGGGCAATATCTTTAGCGTGATACGTCAAAATCAGATCAGCCCCTGAACGCTTGAAACCCAACATGGTTTCCATCACCACCTTTTGCTCATCAATCCAGCCATTGAGCGCAGCCGCCTTCACCATCGAATATTCACCCGACACGTTATAAGCGGCCACAGGTAAGTTTGTAGCCTGCTTCACTCGCCAAATAATATCCATATAGGCTAAAGCGGGCTTAACCATCAGCATATCGGCCCCTTCCGCAATGTCTAACTCAATTTCTTTGAGTGCTTCGGTACCATTAGCGGGATCCATTTGGTAAGTACGGCGATCGCCAAACTGAGGCGCAGACTCAGCCGCATCGCGGAACGGCCCATAATAAGCTGACGCATATTTCGCCGCATAGGACAAAATCGGCATATCCGTATAGTCAGCGGCATCCAACCCTTGCCGAATGGCTTGCACAAAGCCATCCATCATCCCAGAAGGCGCAATAATGTCTGCGCCCGCTTTGGCTTGAGCAACCGCCGTTTTCTTCAAAAGTTCCAAAGTGGGATCATTGAGAACCCGACCGCTGAGATCCCCCGTTTCTAGATAGCCACAATGACCATGAGACGTATACTCACACAGGCAAGTATCTACGATGACAACAAGGTCAGGTACAGCAGTTTTAACAGCCGTTGTCGCCTTTTGCACAATACCGCAGTCGTGCCAAGCACCCGTTGCCTCGTTGTCTTTATCCTCAGGAATGCCAAACAGGATAATAGCCGGAATCCCTAATTCATAAACTTCTTTAGCTTCCTGAACAATTTTGTCTACAGAAAGCTGGTAAACCCCAGGCATTGACTTTACTTCATGGGCAATGCCTTCTCCCGGAACCGCAAACAGAGGGTAAACCAGATCGCTGGTGGTGACGGCATTTTCCTGCACCATGCGACGCAGTTGAGGATGGTTCCGGAGACGACGAGGGCGATGTGTCGGAAACATGATGCTTTTGAAATTAATAAAACTAAACAAACAGGCAGCAAACAGGCAAAAGCAAAATGCTGATCTGACTTTTCAGATCAGCAAATCCTAACTCCTACGAGCAAAAATCTTTATTAAAGTCTAAAGCCTAGATGAGACATCACACTCACTGTAAAAGTTACATTCTGTAAAACCCGCCCCCAGAAACCGCCTTTCCACCAAAATTTAACCCTGATTTCAAAACCCGCAATGTTTCCTCAAACTATGAAAACGTTAATGCCAACCAGCCGTAAACCTTAGTTAAAAAGTAGGGTCGTGTTCGTAGTCTATGCACTGATTTTCTCGCCAAGTGCGACCGCTCTCTTCACAGCTCGTTTTATCAGCCTTAAAGGGAATACCCACAGGCGCCGCCTCCTGCTGCTCTAGCAAAGGCGACAAGCTGATAGAGCTGATATGTAACAGTCCTGAGAGCATGAGCACACCAGCCAGACTGACCAAAAACATGACAATCAGGTTGCCCGAAGTCCAGAGCGCCTGGGCTGAGCGATCAGAAGCGCGTCGATCTGGCGTCCGTCTTTCCGGCCCAGCTACCAGCACGACATAAAACCGTTTCCACAGCAGGGGTACCGACAGACGTAGATCAACTGGATGCTGTCGCCAAGCGCGAGGTTCCAAAGCCTTCTGCATAGCGTTCAGTTGAGCTTCGCTAAAGCTGGCCACAATGTGGGGGGGTAGCCGTTCTATAAACTGCTTAAAGACAGCACTTTTTTGATCCACAAGACCCATAGAACCCTCAATCGTGGTAAAGGCGGCATGACTATCCCGCTATCGTGCCACGCAGTCTCTCAACAGCGATTAAGGAAATTTACGGATTTTTAGAACCAGTCGGTTTTGGCAGGAGCATGGCTCAAAGGTCTTTTACGGAATTAAAAGGTTTTCTCTGTACAGCCAAAGGCTATCCGGAACCTTTTTGAGTCACTTTGAACAGAATTCGCTGAATTTTTTCTCCCAGATTGGCAAAGGAGGGCTAATTTATGTGCTAGATTTATTAACCGGGCACGACATCAAAAAATGTTTGCCGCAAAAATCTATTCGGGTCGCTAGCTCAGCGGTAGAGCACTCGGCTTTTAACCGATTGGTCCTGGGTTCGAATCCCAGGCGACCCAGTTTAGCGTTTAGATCAAGAATTTTTAGGAGATTCCATATCCTCATGGAATTTCCTCTGATATTCTTAATTAAGAGTTCAGATTTTCACAATATTTCGTTATCAGGCCAGCAAGCTGGCTATGAGCTTTCTAGGAAATTGAATATTTGAAATTCATTCCGAGAAATGCTTTAAGATTGGTAGGTAATAACACTTATTGATCTTTTGACTCATTGCCCAAAGGCAATACTTAGACCTAGGAGGATATCTATGGCGCTTGTCCCAATGAGGCTGCTGCTGGATCACGCCGCTGAACATGGCTACGGGATCCCGGCTTATAACGTCAACAACCTTGAGCAGATTCTGTCTATCATGGCGGCTGCTGATGAAACCGATAGCCCGGTGATCTTGCAGGCCTCCCGGGGTGCTCGTAAGTATGCTGGAGAAAACTTCCTCCGCCATCTGGTTGTGGCCGCTGTGGAAACCTATCCCCATATTCCGGTGGTTATGCACCAAGACCACGGTAATAGCCCTGCGACCTGCTACTCGGCAATTCGCAATGGCTTTACCAGTGTAATGATGGACGGCTCGCTAGAAGCGGATGCTAAAACGCCTGCTAGCTTTGATTACAACGTCAGCGTTACTCGCGAAGTGGTTAAGGTTGCTCATGCCATCGGTGCCAGTGTAGAAGGTGAGCTAGGTTGCCTCGGCTCTCTAGAAACCGGACAAGGTGATAAGGAAGATGGTCATGGCTTTGAAGGAACTCTAAGCAAAGACCAATTGCTAACTGACCCTGATGAAGCCGTCCAGTTTGTAGAAGCGACTCAAGTAGACGCTCTAGCTGTGGCCATTGGTACCAGCCACGGAGCTTATAAGTTTACCCGCAAGCCGACGGGTGAAATTCTAGCCATCAGCCGGATTGAAGAAATTCACCGTCGTCTGCCCAATACCCATTTGGTCATGCACGGTTCTTCTTCTGTTCCCCAAGAGTGGTTGGATATGATCAACCAGTACGGCGGGCAAATTCCAGAAACTTACGGGGTACCTATTGAAGAGATTCAAAAGGGGATCAAGAGCGGTGTTCGGAAAGTCAATATTGACACCGATAACCGTCTAGCAATCACAGCAGCTATTCGTGAAGCGGCAGCTAAGGATCCTTCCAACTTTGATCCTCGCCACTTCATGAAGCCTGCTATCAAGTACATGAAGCAAGTTTGTCAAGAGCGTTACGAAGCTTTTGGTACGGCTGGTAATGCTAGCAAGATCAAGCAACAGCCTGTGGAAGTCTATGCAGCCATGTATGCCAAAGGTGAGCTAGACGCCAAAACCAAATCAGCTGCAGCCGTTTAAGTCGCTGACTTTGAATTGTTAGCTGAATAAACCCAAAAGCCAGATAGCTTAAGCTATCTGGCTTTTTGTTGAGCTGGATTCGCTGGTCATCACGTATAGCTGAGCTACAAGCATTAAGACACTTCAATTGCTGAAAGCCGCTAGCAGAAAAGCTTGCCTTCTGCCCTCAACCTTCTGTCTTAGCTTTACCCACTTAGAGGAGATTATGACGCTTCAAGTTTATGGAATTCCTAACTGCGGAACTTGCAAGAAAGCCTTGAAGTGGCTAGATGAGCGCAACCTTGATTATGAGTTTATTAACACCAAAACTCATCCCCCTAGTCGCGATTTAATTGAGAATTGGGTGGCTGCTTTAGGGGCGAAACCAATGCGCAATACTTCTGGAGGGTCATATCGGACGTTGGGAGAAGAGAAAAAAACGTGGTCTGACGAACAGTGGATTGACGCGTTTGCCCAGGATGCCATGCTGCTGAAACGACCGCTCTTTGTTAAATCAGGTCAAGCTGTTTTAGTGGGTTTTCGAGCCTCAGAAAATACACTACGAGAAAAGTTGGGTCTTGCGTCAGCTTTTCCTGACGAGTAAGTATTTCTACAGTGCTTGAATCAGCAACTTGGCTCATTCAATTGCGTATTGACTTTGATAACCTGCAGTCAAGGTCAACTTTACGGAGATCTACCCAATTTGGTCAAGATTGGGGCGTTAGCAAGCGGTTAAAAGACGCTAGCTAGTTTCAACCTCCAAAGACATAGATGTAGGTAAGGACAGACTTATGGTTGATTCAGTAGAATGCAAACCTTCCTGGGATACGAAACTTGAGGCTGAAAAAAGTCTTGTTTCTTTACCTGAGCTATGGGCTAAAAAGTATGTTGAGCAGCTTTATCAGCAACAGCAGTCGTTAGATTTGGGCGGAGAAATTCAGCCTCGTTCGGCGATCGCCCAGCAGTTGGTTGACCGCCTGCGTTCAGTCAGCGCTCAATCATGGAATAAAACAGAAGCTTTGCTAGCCAATGAAATGCGGCGACACCAAATTGAGTCTCGGCTGATTGATCCGTGGGCGATCGCCAAAGACGTTCATTTTGTTTATGAAAAAGTCTTGCAGGTTTATGCTAATCGAGCGACGCCACAAAGTCTCTCTGTTTTAATTTCCTCTGACTTAGGTAGAATTCGGCACAAATACACTCGGCAAGACCCAAGACTCATTGGCTTCGTTAGTATGCAGTTTCATTACTGTGGGCAACTCTTAATGAGTCAATTAGAAGCCTCTGAACAGTCAGTTATAGAAGAATACTTTAAAGTTATTGACGACCACCTGTATATGCCGCTACAGCGAGCTTACCAGGCTGCCGCTCAATGTGAGTTTAACGACCCGCGCTTGAAAACTGTACAGCGCTTACTGCCGGTCAGCAGTCAGATTGCTTGTGAGATTGTCGCTACCGTCAATCAGCTATATCCTAGCTACGCTTGCTACAGCGGACCGCTAAACAGCAAAGTCGTCCGAGCTTCTAGCATTCGAGATGTTGAGATGTTCCAGATTTATTTGTGGATTTGCGTACTCGAAAAAAATATTTCAGCAATTACCCAGGAACTGTTTCCCTTATGCGTCATGCTGTATCCTACGTTGAAAGTTAACTGGGAACTGGTGCGACAGATGATTAGTTTGCTGGGCAAGGCTTTTGAACAGCACATTCACCCCCAGCAGAGCCAATATTATCAGCCTTACTACCAGGTTCTTTGGAAAATGTTTTCACCCGAAGTTTTTCCAGACACAATTGCCTGAAGGGACTGAACGTTATTTAATCAGCCCCGTAAGCCGTTATCTCAGCGTTGACAGGTGGGGCAATAGTGGGCAGACCGTCCTGCCAGCTTAATTCGTTCGATTGGCGTACCGCAGACGCGACAAGCTTTTCCTGCGCGGTTATACACCCACGCTTCGCCGCCGTAGTTGCCGTTGATCCCTTCTACACTGCGAAAATCGCTAAATGTTGTGCCGCCGACGCGAATACTGGCCGCCAACACCTGTTGTAAAGCCTGATGCAGCCGTTGAATCGGTTTACTCTTTAAGCGGCTACAAAGGGCTGTAGGCTGAATTCCACTTAAAAATAGGGCTTCATCAGCATAGATATTGCCAACACCGGCCACTAGCGCCTGATCTAAAAGTGCATTTTTGATCGGTCGTTGGCGTTTGCTAAGAGCCGCCTCAAGATAAGCTACTGAAAACTCGCTGCTGAAAGGTTCTGGGCCTAATTTGGCCAACCCAGGCATGATGTTTTCTAAAGGTTGGTCAGGCGGAACCCACCACAACCTGCCAAAAGTTCGCTGATCAATGAACCTCAGTTCGCGATCGCCATTGAAAAAAAGCCGAATGCGGCAATGAGGCTGTAGCGGCACTGCTTGAGGCAACCAAAGTAACTGACCCGTCATGCGTAAATGCACCCCAAGCCACCCGCCAGCCCCAGCAGAATTTTGCAGTTCACCTAGCAAATACTTGCCACGACGATGCCATTGAACGAGCGACTGCTGAGTTAAACCCAATAAGAAATCGCCTGCATTAAAAGGGTAGGCAACTGTGCGTTCCAAGCACACTTCCCCACCCTTGATAAATTGATTGAGCGTCACCTGATTGAGTCCTCGACGAACAGTTTCTACTTCAGGTAGCTCAGGCACTTTGTTTAACCACTCGTTAGCTTGCTAATCCGCTTGTACAGGCTATTAAATGCCTGATTACGGTTATAGCTTACTTTGCCTTCCCTTTAGGAGCAGTCACTTCTTCTAATTCGTCTTCGGCAAAATTATTGGTATTAATTCCTGCGTAATTGACTTTGTCAAATCGGACTACGACTGGATAGCGAATACCGCTTTGATCAACTGACGCTACGTTGCCGAGTTCTTGATACCAATAAGACTCTTTACGCAAAATCCGAACTTGAGAACCACGTTGAACCATTGAATTATTCCTCTTCTTGAAAGCTCAATATTATGGTCATTAGTGAGTCAAAGACTTGTTCAACAGCGTACTATTTTGACGGGCTAAATCGATAGTCCTAAAGATTTAATTTTTATTGCCAAAGCAAAATTTTTGCAACAGAAATTGACCAGCTTGTCGCCTATAAGCTTTAAAAAAATTAGCAGCTTTTCAAGTTAATGGCTTGAAAAGCTGCTGCAATAAACACTGCTGAAAATTAGAGTGGCAAGAGGGTACGAGTTGGTAGAGAAGCTTGATCACTCGCTTCAGGCGCACCTGAACTACCAACCGTGACAGCTACTTCAATACCATTCTCTTCTAAAATAACCCGTGGTTCAATGCCTTCGCGCACTTCAATTCGCTTCACCAAAATACGACCATTTGATAGCCGCTGTCCGGCACTGACGTAGCGACTCGTCGTTTCGCCAGGGGCTTGAACAATAGCATGGGCTTTGTTACCAATCTGAACAACTCCGGTAACCTGAACCTCGGTCGCCAACTCAGGGCGAGGGAGTACAGGTAGGGGTTGAATAGGCGAAGGCGTTGGTATGGTTTGTTGAGGACTCGTTGTACCGGGTCTATTGGCCGAACTTCCTGCAGCCCCCCCCGGTGTGCCTGTTCCCTGTCTGGTTGAAGACCCGCTTGGTCGAGTCGCCACGGGTGGTAAACCTCCTGGAGACGGAGGGCGGTTGTTGCCGCCGCTCGCACCGCTGGGGGAGCTAGCGGTGGGAGTCTGTTGCGGAGGGGGAACGACTTGGGGCGGTGGCGGAATCGGTACGGTCGCGAACGGATCGTTGCGATTTTTAAGTACCTGATTGACCCTTTCTTCGGGGTCAGTAGACTGGATGAGTTCTGCACTGGCGATCGCTGCGGCGCTAGGGCCAGCAGGAACAATAGGCTCAGCAAACCCTTCTTCGTCAGGTTCGGGTTCTTCGGTGGTTTGAATAGGTTGTCCATCTAAGCTTGGTAACTCTTCCTGAGTTGGCTCAGGATTGCGACCTAGCAAGTTATTGACAAAACCACACCCCGAAAGGGACAGTAATCCGACTCCAACTAGCACTCCACTGAGAAGGCGACGCATCGCTAGATTCCTCCCCACATTTAACCCGTAGTAATTTTTATCAGGGGTATTGCCCCTTAACCCCTCAAAGATAACCTATCTCGGCTCAATCGCAACAAGTTTGTAGTTGCTAATTTGAGAGATTACTCAATCTATGGAATCGATATCGTCACCTGAGTTAGTTTCGCTACCCATCATGAGCTGACGTAACGACTTCAATCCTTTTTTGACTCGACGCGAAACGGTCACGGCGCTGATCCCCAACTGCTCGGCAGTCTCTTTTTGGGTCAAGTCTTTAAGAAAAACAAACTCTAAAACTTCTCGCGTCCGCTGCTCTAATTTGGAGAGCGCTTGCTGAAGACGAATTTGATCTTCTTGAGCCAACTGAAAGCTGCGATATTTAGGATCAGGCAGTAGCTCACCCAAAGAAGAGGAACCGGCTTCATCGTCTTGCAGAGGGGCATCTAAACTAATGAGGGCACGGTTGCGGCTAGCTAGCTTGACCTGCTGCCATTCTTCGATCGAGATTTCAAGCGCCGCTGCCACTTCGGTATCAGTAGGAAAACGCTTTAAGGTTTCTTGCAAGTGTCGAATAACTTTAGCGGACTGATGTTGAAGCGTTTGTAAACGTCGCGGTATCCGCATAGAGCAGCCGCGATCGCGTAGATAGTGCTGAATTTCACCGCGAATGTAGGGAATGGCAAAAGAGCTAAACGCGTAACCTTTAACAACATCAAAGCGCTCAATTGCTCGAATCAGACCCAGGCTGCCGACCTGCATTAAGTCTTCAAAAGACTCGTTAGAATGCCTGAGCCAGTGATGGGCCTCACGACGGACTAAGCCGATATTGAGGTTAACGAGGCGGTTACGCAACTGCGGCGAGGGCGATCGCTGGTAAGATTGCAGCAGCTCAAGCGTTTGTCCTTTTAGATCTAGCGCGTTTTGAGTGATAGGCATAACGATTTCAGGAAAGGGTAAGAATGCCCCACAGATCAGGTTTAGCCAGCCAGGTAGATCTGAGATAGAAGCAGTAAAATGCCTCAAGCCTGATTAGACCTACCTTGATAACTTAGTTAACTAAACTTTTTGAGCAGTGCCCTCATAAGTCATCAACTAAGACCTGTCTCTTTCAGACCTATTCAGCCTACGATTCTACCTCAGCCGATTACAACAGCGTTATTGCGGATCTAAATAGCAGCCTCTGAAAGGACACTCATATCTATTTCTCTGCCCTCTGCCCTTATGCAAAGACGGGGAAAATCACTGACTTTCCCCGTCTCTAATATAGGTTTAGTGGCAAAGTTCAACGCAATCAGGACAGACCCTTACGCTTCAACTGGCTCAATGCGACCGTAAAAGACGCCTTGCACTTTGACCTCATCTGGAGCAGCGGTTCCCATGTCAGTATCAGAAGGCTGAATGGATTCAAACGTTCCAGCAATTTCACCCGTGTAGCTGTCTACCTTAGCGATTTGCAGCGAAATGCTACCTTCTCCAATATCAAACGCCTTCGTATTTTCCCGCAGAAGTTCTTCACTATCGCCACGGGCGGGTAACGCCACCGCTGTGTCATAGCCTGTTGCCAAACCGCGTCCCTTTGGATCTAAGAAATTGGAAGTGCGGTAAGAAGGCACTCGGTAGCTCCCCTCAAAATCAGTTGAGGTGTTAATGGTATTAAGTCCCGGCTGCGAGTGAGCGACTAGACCTTTAAGCGTAAACAAAAAGGGAATTTGTTCTCCACCGGGTAGTTGTACGGTAATGGCTTGGAAATCAATTCCGCCTTTTTCATAGAAGGTAAAGCTACCATCTGTTTCAGCGACCAAATCACCATTAACCTGATCCAGGCTGGAGGTGTAGCGAGTTAGGGGTTTACCCGGTACAAACTCGGCTTCTTGGCGCTTGCTGATAGGCTCTTCTTTAACAAAGTAAGCCGTGGGTTCAAGACACAAACCAGCAATTCGGTAAGAAGTCCCAGCATCCAAGTTAATGGCACCGCGAGTTGTGGCACTCAGTTGGGGACATTTATTCGCTAACCCCGTATCTTTAATTTGGTCATAGGTTAGCGGCACGTCGCTGGTAGCTGCTGGAGCCGCGCTACAGGCAGTCAGGACACTTAGACATAGTGCCAAAAACGCAACAATAAGGGCACGATACCTCATGATCAACCTCGGTTATATAAAGTCTCTGTCAGTAGGCAACTTTTAATAGATTTGGCTTTAGTCGCTCAGCAATGCAACTGTAAAACAGCCCGACGATGACTTCAGCATCAGCTCTGACAGGCGACAGTACCAAACTTTTCCAGATCGGCAATATCTCTCAGAATTGCTAAAAGCTAGACTAAGCCTCAATAAAGCATTCTACATGGCCTTGCTGCGTTTTATTCTTCAATCGTTAAAGTCAGTCAACCTGAAATCGCTTTACATTTCGAAAGATTTGCAGGTTTATATCAGACTTTTTTGACGTCGCTATCTTTACCTGCTAAAACAACTAAACTCTATACTGTTGCTGGTGACTTGAAAAAGTTTAGACCGATTAGAGACAGACCGAGTAAAGTAGTTGAACAAAATGCAATTAGTGCCATCGAATGAGCGATCGCAAGTTAACTCAGCCAGAAATTCTCTCTGAGGATTTGCAAATGCTGGCGCAGCAAGTTCAACAGGCAGCCGAGCGGCGTCAGGAAGACTGTATTGCTTTACTCTCACTGCTGCGATTACTAGAAAAACTACATCAGGATATTCGCGACACGTTATTCAGCGAAGCACTACCCAACAACCGTCAAAAACTTTACAACTTGTTACGAGACATAGAAGGATCAGGGGGGTGGCCCTATATTCAGCGCATGAAGCTGCGATCGCTATGCCAGCAGCTAGAAGCCCTGGAACCTGACCCGTCTACCAACCGGATTTCGGCTGATCAATAGGGTAAACTCAGCGACGAGAAAGGGACTATCTACCTGAGCAAATTTTCGTTGGCTTAAACGGCTAGCAAAGCCGCAATCATTTGCTGTCAGTTGGCGTCATTGTTTATCTGGACGAGTAGGATTTGAGGAAATTAATGATCGGCTCTCAAACAAAGCAACTTCAGATAGTTGCAATAGCGGCGGGAGTTTTGGGCAGTCTGCTTAGCTTTGCTATTAATAGCCCTTCAGCCAGCGCTCAACTCAATAGCTATTGCCAGCTTAATCAGGCAGAAGTTACCCGCAAAGAAAACCTCCGCCAAGCTTTGTTTAAAGGAGACGAGCAAGTCCGGCAGCAGTACGAAGCGCTCGTACAGCAGCATGCCAACCAAATGCAAAATTGCCGTAACCGTACCTGGCCAAAACAACAGGCAACCTGGATTAGGCTGTATCCCTGCGATCTAGAGTCAGGCGTTTTGGAAGCTGTGCTCGATCGCATTGTTAATTTGGGCTACAACAACGTTTATGTAGAAGTTTTTTATGGGGGTCAGGTATTGTTACCTGCTGCCAGTAACCCAACGGTGTGGCCTTCAATCGTCCAAGCCAGAGGTTACGAGCATCGTGATTTGCTAGCTGAAGCGATTGAAAAAGGTCATCAGCGAGGGCTAGACGTCTCTGCCTGGATGTTTACCCTTAATTTTGGCTATTCCTACGCGCAGCGCCCCGACCGTCAACAAGTTATTGCCCGTAATGGGTTAGGGGAAGATGCCCTTTCATATGCGGCTAGAGGAGCTTCAAGCAATCCCGAAGAGGTTTTTGTTGACCCCTACAGTCCATTGGCTCAGCAAGATTTTCGTCGTTTGACCCAGGCTGTGGTGCAGCGTAACCCAGACGGGATGCTGTTTGACTATATTCGTTATCCGCGCGGTACGGGGACAGGTTCGGTGGCGGACGATGTCAGCGATTTGTGGATTTATGGCAACTCTGCTCAGCAGGCTCTCTATCGGCGTGCCCTCAATAATAAAGGACTAGAGCTAATCCGTCGCTATCTGCGGCGAGGCTACTTGACTGATGCCGATATTGACGAAATCAACCGTTTGTACCCAGGTGAAGGCGAACCGATGTGGCAGAGTCGGGTGCCGCCTACAAGCGGGAATGGACTGCCGACGACGGTGCAGCGTCCTCAACTACAGCAAGAACTTTGGTTGCTGAGTGTAGCGCATGCCGTACAGGGGGTAGTGGACTTTTTAGAGCAGGTGGCCCAACCTGTGCAGCGAGAAGGTGTTCCGGTAGGAGCCGTCTTTTTTCCGGGCGGTAATCGGCCTGTAGGGGCGCGCGGCTATGATTCACGCTTGCAGCATTGGAATCGTTTTCCTACCTGGATGGCTTGGCATCCTATGGCTTATGGCGTATGCGGTGATACTAGCTGCATTGTGAGTGAAATTCGAGAGGTAATAGCGCAAGCTGGCCCAGGCGCTGCCACTGCGGTGAAGCCTGCGATCGCTGGGGCTTGGGGACAAGCTTTTGGCAACCGACCAGCGTTAGAAACCCAGATGCAGGCAATTCAAAGGGCAGCTCCTCAAATCAACTCGGTCAGCCACTTTGCTTTTTCGTGGCAAGATCCAGAATTTGATCGGGTGCGTAAGTTTTGTCAGTTACCTGAGCCGCGAAATTAACCCTTACTGATTTTGAGTACGGCAAAAGCCGCGATCGCTTTTGCAGGCGATCGCGGCTTTTGGGTACTAGCCGCGAAATTTATACGGCTGCACCGCTTTTAGGCTCGGCTCCAGTGGGAGCAACGGCCTCACGCAAAAACGTAATTTGCTGCTCAAACTCCAAAGTTACAAGCTGCAGCAAGAGCTTATTAACCGATTCAGGCTTAGTGTAGTCATCTGGCATCGGCACAATGGTGCCGTCGGTCATTCCTTGAGCTAGGTGATACCAAAAAGCTAGCTTAGTGTTGCGCTCTAAAGAACCGTATTCGCGGCTGAGCTGAGTATCTTGAGGGTTAAGCATTGCCCGCATGGCTTCTAGCTGCTCGTCAAAACTAAGGGCTTTGACCTGGTTAAATAAACCTTCGGCAATGCCTTCAGAAGCGGCACCTGGCGCTGCTGGCGTCACGGATTCACCCATTTCTTCGTAGACATACCAAAGGAAAGCTAGCTGCTCGTCGGGACTGAGCTTTTCATACTGACTCAGCGTTTGTTGTAATTGAGGATCTAGACCTGCCGTTACCATCTTGTTTTCTCCGTTTTTTAACACCATCGCTACCCCAACGCTGAGTTGCCAGCTAGGAGGAAGCGATCTGAGCGATCGCTGGTTTGGCCAAAGTTGCTCAAGTCGCGATCGCCGTTTAAGCAAAAATTAATTCACATCTGTTAAGAAACTTAACAAGATAAGCCCCAAAGCCTAATCCTGCTTTGGTTAGACATCCTGATCAACCCGTCTCTGGCTCAGGGTGAGTTGTTATGGAGCGCTTCTCTAACTGGGGAGGTTTGTCATAGAGCCGTACAAACGGTCAAAAGCGAATGGCTTTTAGGGCTGATTGCTTCTTGGCCAAAAGCCTCCCATTCTAGGAGTGGACATGATAAAGATCTAGCTAGCGTAACAGGGACTTGCTCGTGAAATTTGCGTTTATCATCGATCCAATTGAGCGTCTAGATCCGGGCCACGATACCAGTGTGGCCTTAATGGAAGCAGCGCAGCAGCTAGGGCACGAAGTTTGGATTACTAAAGCCAGTCATCTGAGTGTGGCGGATGGAAAAGCTTGGGCTTTCTTGCAACCTGTTGAGCTAGTGCCAGTTGACTTGCAAAACGGTCATTGGGTGGCGGCAGAAAGCTGGTTTGCGGTAGAGCAGCCAATTTTGCGACAGCTAGAAGAGATGGATGCGGTTTTTATGCGAACCGATCCACCTGTGACCATTCCCTATCTCTATGCCACCTACATTTTGGATTATGTCGATCCCCGTAAGACCCAGGTGATCAACTCGCCCCAGGGGCTAAGAGCCGCTAACGAAAAAATGTATGCTTTACAGTTTACAGAGGCTATCCCAGATACCCTTGTGAGCCAGGATAAGCCAGTGATTCGAGCCGCGATCGAACGTTGGGGCGGTCAAGGGGTGTTGAAGCCGCTAGGCGGTAAAGCCGGGGAGGGCATTTTGTTTTTAGAGGCGGGCGATCGCAACTTTAATTCCATGATTGAAATCAGCACCCAGCAAGGGCGAACCCCCATCATGGTACAAACCTACCTACCAGCAGCCAAAGAAGGCGACAAACGAATCATATTGCTCAATGGAGAGCCGATTGGAGCGGTCAACCGCATTCCCACAGGCAGCGAGTTTCGCGGCAATATGGCCGTAGGCGGACGTATTGCTAAAGCCGCCATTACCGAGCGAGAACAGGAAATTTGTCGTTTGCTAGCGCCTACTCTCAGACGAGATGGGTTAATCTTTGTGGGCATTGACGTGATTGGTGGCTATTTGACCGAAGTCAACGTCACTAGCCCAACCGGAATTCGTGAGATCGATCGCCTTGATGATGTGCGCTTGGGCCAGCAAGTGATTAAGTGGGTCGAAAACGCTCAGCAATAGAGATCCGATCGAACGTTAGACGTTAACATAAAGCAACAATTCTGGGATGTAAGATTTCATATGAATTGGCAATATCGCTCTGTTTCTCCTTTAGGAGCAATGAATCGTCGTCGCTTTGTCCGCTACAGCGCGATCGCTGTCGGTAGCAGTTTGGTAGCCGCTTGCACGGGCGGTAGTCAACCATCTTCAACCGAAACGACTGAAACGGGCGCAACCGCAGAACTTACCCCTGTTACGTTTGGCACTAATTGGTACGCCCAAGCCGAGCATGGCGGCTTTTATCAGGCCGTTGCCACCGGACTCTATAACGACTATGGCCTGGATGTAACCATCAAAATGGGGGGGCCTCAGGTCAACGGAACGCAGCTTCTCATGGGTGAGGCGATTGACTTTTTTATGGGCTTTGGTGCCGATGCCATCAACGCTGTGCAAGAAGGAATTCCCAAAGTTACAGTAGCCGCGATCTTTCAAAAAGATCCCCAGGTTTTGCTAGCCCACCCTAACCAAGGAATTGAGACTTTAGCGGATCTAAAAGGTCGCCCTGTTTTTATTTCTGCCTCGGCCAACACTACTTACTGGCCGTTGCTGGTGGCCAAATATGACTTCACCGAAGACATGAAGCGGCCTTATAACTTCAATCCTGGCCCTTTTCTTGCCGACCCGAATTCTGCTCAGCAAGGTTATCTCAGCTCGGAACCGCTAGCTATTCAAAAAGAAGGGGGCTTTGAGCCTGTGGTCTTTTTGCTAGCTGACTATGGATATGATCCTTACTCCACCACGATTGAAGCGCGTAGGGCAATGGTAGAGCAAGACCCTGATTTGGTGCAGCGCTTTGTGGAGGCTTCGATTAAAGGTTGGTACAGTTACTTTGAAGATCCAGCCCCTGGTAATGAGCTAATCAAGCAAGACAACCCAGAAATGACCGACGAGCAGTTGGCCTACGGTCTGGAAAAAATGCAAGAGTACGGCATTGTTATTTCTGGGAGTGCTGAAACCGATGGCATTGGAGCCATGACTGATGAGCGCTGGCAGTCTTACTTTGAAACGTTGGTAGACGCAGAGCTGGTAGAAGCAGGCACTGACTATACTCAGGCCTATACGCTGGAGTTTGTAAACAAAGGAGCCGATTATTATCAGGCGTAAACCCGGTGCCCCTTGTTTTGTTTTTGCCCACCCGGTTATGCGCTGCTCGTCTATGATTACGCTGAGTCAAGTTGACAAAATTTATCCGAATGGCACTGTAGCCCTACAGGGGGTTGATTTAACGGTACGGCGGGGGGAGTTTGTCAGCCTAGTGGGGCCGTCGGGCTGCGGTAAAAGTACGGTACTCAAGCTGATTGCCGGACTGGGACGAACCAGTAGCGGCGAGATTCACTGGCAGTTGCCAGAAGCGGAGCGGCAGCTGGCTTTTGTCTTTCAAGATGCAGCGCTGATGCCCTGGGCAACGGTAATGGACAACGTGCATTTGCCTTTAAAGCTCAAAGGGCGATCGCTGACAGCAGCCCGCGCCGATATTTATCAAGCGCTACATTTAGTTGATCTGAACGGGGCAGAAAAACGCTATCCGCGCCAGCTTTCGGGGGGGATGAAAATGCGGGTGTCGATCGCCCGTGCTTTAGTGACTCAGCCCAACGTGTTGCTGATGGATGAACCCTTTGGCGCGCTAGATGAAATGACCCGTAGTAAGCTCAACAGCGATTTGCTCCATTTATGGGAGCAGTATCACTGGACAGTTATTTTTGTCACCCATAATATTTATGAGGCTGTTTATCTTTCCAATCGGGTGGTGGTGATGGCGGCGCATCCGGGGCGGATAGTCGCCGATGTGACAATCAAGGCAGCTTATCCCCGCGACGAAGCCTTTCGCACTTCTCACCTGTTTAGCGACTATTGTCGTGAGGTTTTGGCTCAGCTTGCCCTGGCTGAAGACTCTGCGATCGCCTAATTTTCTCAGGCTCAACCGATGTCAGACCAACCTACCCCCCGTCAAATTTTAGAAATCTTGCTACCCCATTTGCGGGTAGCCGCCGCCTATGCCCAGCAGATTCAAAGCCAAATTGTGGCCCATCCGGATAAAGACCAAGGGGACAATTTCTTTGCGACAGCCCTCACAGATGCCGATTTATCGATTCAAACCTTTGTAGAGGTGGCGCTGTTGGGGCTGTTTCCTCAAGTGCGCTTTTACGGTGAAGAGTATGAGAAAACCTACAACACCCCCTATTTTCGGGCGATCGATTTGGGGCCAGCGGATGACTATTTAATTACGCTTGATCCGATTGATGGCACCCGATTTTATTTAGATGGCCATCCCAACTATCAGATTATTTTGAGCGTTCTCAATGCCGATGACTTTGAAGCGGTTTTAGCTATCAGTCCAGCGCAAAATACTTACTACTATGCGCTGCGGGGAGCCGGAGCCTTTAAAGGCACTTTGCTCGACAACTTGAATCAATGCTTGCCATTGCAGCCAGAATCCGTATCAAATACGGTGCTGCTGGGCTGGAAAATGGCAGCAGTAGCGGACTATTTAAGCGATCGCTATCAAGTCATTCGCGTCAAAACCGACTACTCTGCGAATACACCTATTCCAAACGTTAATGGCTTGCTCAGTGGCGACTTAGCAGGGGCGATTCTTTCCACGGGTAAGTTTATTGATGGAGCGGCGCTAGCCTTTATAGCACGGGAAATGGGCTATCGGGTAACCACTCACGATGGCGCAGCGCTGCCGCCGCTGCATCAGTGTGAAAATTACCAGTGGCCGGGTCTAGCGATCGCATCTACCGATCAAGTACATCAAGACTTGCTGCAGGCGTTAGCCAGTTGCTCACCGTCATAACCAGACAATAAACCTGGTCTTTAGGGTTGGCGGATGGCAAGGGGTCATAAAGACGCAGATATAGCCTTGCAAAATGGTTTAATCAAACGGCTCACCCGCAGCTACCGACCCGCTTGTGTCGTCCGAGGGAAGTTTTCATCCCCCTATTTTTCATAAAATAAACGGCAAATTTAACCACAGTGACGGGCGCTAATTAATCTATGGCAACTTGTTTGGTAACTGGGGCAAATCGCGGCATTGGCTATGAATACTGCCGCCAACTGCAAGAACGGGGCGATACGGTTATTGCTGTTTGCCGTTCAGCCACCGCTGAGCTAAAAAACTTAGGTGTGCGAATAGAAACAGGGGTAGACATTACGTCTGAATCAGCCGTTTCAGATCTGGTTCAGCGTTTAGATCAAATCCCTATTGATATTTTGATCAACAACGCTGGCATTTTGGCACGAGTGTCGCTTGACAACCTCGACTTTGACAGCATTCGTCAGCAATTTGAGGTCAATGCCTTAGGGCCGCTACGGCTGACTCAGGCGCTTTTGCCCAATCTCCGTGCAGGTTCAAAAATCATCATCATGACCAGCCGTATGGGTTCAATTGCCGACAACACTTCCGGCGGTTCTTACGGCTATCGGATGTCTAAAGTTGCGGTTTCAATGGCAGGCAAATCGTTAGCCCATGACCTCAAGCCTAAAGGGATTGCCGTGGCTATTTTGCATCCCGGCTTGGTCAGCACCCGCATGACAGGCTATACCAGCAGCGGCATTTCTGCTACCGAATCAGTGCAAAATTTACTCCAGCGCATCGATCAGCTAAATCTGGATAACACAGGTACCTTTTGGCACGCCCAAGGCGAAGTTTTGCCTTGGTAAGCAGCGGCTAGCGTTCAAGGGGGCAGTGTTCCTAGCAGGCCGCCATTAGCGGGACGTTTTGACCAATCCGGCTCATCCGCGCTAGAGAACGCCTTTAGAACTGGGAATGGTATTGGCTCGGCGGGGATCAACTTCGGTTGCCATCCGCATAGCCCGTGCAAACGCTTTAAACGTCGCTTCAATGATGTGATGAGAATTGAGGCCGTCTAGCTGGCGAATGTGCAGTGTCATCTGGCTATGATTGACAACTGCCACAAAAAACTCGCGTACAAGTTGAGTGTCATAAGTCCCCACGCGCTGAGTGGGAATTTCCAGGCCATAGCTGAGGTGAGGCCGCCCCGAAAAATCAAGCGCTACCTGCACCAAAGACTCATCAAGCGGTGCCACAAAATGCCCAAAGCGAACAATGCCTTTGCGATCGCCTAGGGCTTCTTTTAAGGCCATGCCTAAGGTGATACCGACATCTTCGTTCGTGTGGTGGTCGTCAATTTCTAAATCGCCTTTGGCCTGCACATCGAGATCAAACAGCCCATGTGAAGCAATTTGATGCAGCATGTGATCTAGAAAGGGAATGCCCGTCTTAGCTGTACAGCGACCGCTGCCATCAATATTGAGGCTGACCTGCACATCTGTTTCACCCGTCTTGCGGCTAATGGAGGCTGTGCGGCTAGGGGTGGAAAGATTGGCAACCGGAGAAATCTGGCGATCGCGAGTTTGCATAGCAATTGATAGAGTGCGGCGATCGCTGTCTTTGCATAAAAACAGCGGTGGTTTCTAGCTTACCGCAGTCAGGGTCGCGATCGCTGAGCCAAAACGGCTTCGTCCCTTGGCTCTGCTTGCCTCAACAACCCAGCAAACTGAGCCAATCGGGCTTTTGGGCGGCTAGAGAGTCATTTGCTTAAAGAAGGGCAGCAAAGCCTCGCTGACTTTGTCTGACCAGTCTTCTTGGGCATAGTGCCCGACCTGCTCAAGCCCTACGAATTCACCGTGGCTGAACTGCTGAGCAAACGTTTCAGCTTCACTGGCGGAAAGCCACGGGTCGCTGAGTCCCCAGGCAACCAAAGTTGGCTTTTGCCAGTCTTTGAAGCCGCTGGCAAGTTCTGCCATGATGGCTTTAAGTTGCAAATTGCGCACGGTGACAAACAAAGCTCTGCCAGCCGCAGAACTGGTCAAAAACGGACGGCGGTAAACGTCTAAATCGGCGTCGTCTACCTGATAGGGGCCGCCCCCCTCCAATGTGCGATCTACCAGCAGCGGATCTTGCGTAGCCATTTCCCCCACTAGAGGCAGGCCAAGCTGTTGAATCTTCCAGGGAAGTTTGGCCGCTGGAGACAGCGGCATATTGAGAATGGCCAAACGCTCAATTTGATCTGGGTGTTGCTGGGCGTACTTCAGCCCCACCGAGCCGCCTAAATATCCCTGAACTACCAGATTAAAGCGCTCCAGCGCTAAAGCCTCAACCAACTGCTCTAAGCCTTGCAAAAAAGCGGTTGGGGTGTAGGCAAAGGTGCGTTTATCCGGCTTGTCAGAAAAGCCGTGGCCGATCCAATCGGGGGCGATCGCCCGAAAGCCCTGCTTGGCCAGATCGCTCATCACGCCCCGCCAGCTATAGCTCTGAGCCACAATGCCGTGTAGCAGCAAAACGGGCGGTTTGTCACTCTCGCCAATTGGCACCGCTTCCCGGTAAAACCAGTTGAGTCCTCCTGCTTGAATTTGACTTTCTGTTACCGCCACAATCTCACCTACAGGAAATTCAGTGGCTTGAGCTTATCGCTTGCGCTGTACCAACGCAAGCAATGTAAGGATTTGCAATTATTGCCAAAAACAGAAAATTCCAGACAGAAGGCAAGAAAAAAGGTTTTCTACAGGTAGCTTTTGGCTATTTAAGTGCCCCAACCTGATGGCGACATATCTAGATCAAAACCACTTTTTTCGGCCATTAGCTATTAGCCGTTGCAGGAGCCAAGTTTGAACTAGGCGACAGCCGCACCCGCAAACCAGACTGGGGCCGCAGCGTAGGGATGGGGTTCATTGACAAATTTTGGTTGGGCAATAGCTCCCAGCGATAGTGGCGCAACAGCGAAGCCACCACAATTTTCATTTCCATCTGGGCAAAGGCCAAGCCAATACAAACTCTAGGCCCACCCCCAAACCCCACTAAACTGTAGTCAAAGCGTTTGTGTTCAGCTCGATCAGGGCTAAAGCGATCGGGATCAAACTGAGTGGGGTCATCGTAGCAGCGGCGATCGCGGTGAGTGGCTTCAATTCGGTACAAAGCCATCCAGCCCGCCGGAACCTGATAGCCGTTGTATTCAAAAGCTTTAATCACGCCTCGAAAACCACCCGCCACCGGAGGATATAGCCGCTCAACCTCTTTGAGCACCTGATCGAGGTAGGGCATCTGGCGTAGTTGCGCCAAACTCAGCGGCCCTTGCGCCGCTAGAGTTGCCTGCTCAGCGATCGCTTGCTGATAAACAGTCTGATGCTGAGCCAGCGACATCACCAAAGAAGTGAGCATTGAAGTGGTGGTTTCGTGTCCAGCAAACAACATGAGTAGTGCCTGCACTTTGATTTCTTCTAAGCTCAGGGCGTTGCCCGCTTCGTCTCGGCTTTGCAGCAGCAAACTCAAAGCGTCTTGAGCCGGATTTTGTTGCCGTTCGGCAATCACCTTTTCAATATGAGCTAGCAAGCGATCGCGAGCTGTTAGCGCTTTCCCATAAGGTGTCCAGCCCCACCGAATGGGCAGCATAAACAACCCCCCAGTCAAATCACTAAACCAACGAGACAGGCGATCGCCCTGCTCTGCGGGCTGGTTGCCAATCAGCAAAACACTGGCAATTTCAAAGGTAAGTTGCTTCATCTGGTCGAACCAGGCAAACTCCCCCAGGTGCGCCCACTGGGTTAAGTAGCGCTGGGTGATTTGCTGCATAGTGTCAAAATAGCTTTCCAGCGCTTTGCCGTGAAAGGCAGGCATCAGCAGTTTGCGATTGCGGCGATGCTGCTCACCTTCTTGTAAAAATAGCGACTCTCCCAAAAGTTCTCGAAACGTCGGCGGCCAACCTTCGCGCCAGGAAAAGTGATCCATGTGGCTAGAAAGGAGGAAACGATTGGCTTCTGGCCCCACCATGACGACCGTCGGTCGCCCCAAAATATGCGTTTTGAAAATGGAGCCATAGCGAGCCTGACGTTTATCAGCAAATTGGCGATCGAAGAGAAAGCTAGGCGTTTCGCCCACCCAGGGCAAGCCAAAAGTACCTGGTGGTAACGGTAGAGAAGACATACACAATTAGCTCTGTGGAAGGCTAGCAGAGAGAGATGAAGGCAAAACGCTAGGCTTGCTGCTGGCAACAGCCTACTGACGTTCCCGGCTGCTGGCAATACGGTCGTTGCTGGACTGCACCTGGATTTGCTGAGAAAATTGGCCGAGATCCCAGGTAGATAGTCCCTCAGCGATGGGGCGAATTGAAGGACGATGGCGCATGGCTCGCCAGCTCTGAACCATCAGCGGCATAGCACTCACCATAATTAAGCCAGCTACCAGCAATCCCACTAGGCTATCGATCCAAGTCCACTGCCAAATCGCCACTGCGATCGCCGCAAAAATGACGCCAACCGAACTCAACGTATCCGCTACAACATGTAGAAAAGCTGCCCTCAAGTTCAAATCTTGCAGGCTTTCTCGATGCAGCCAATATAGGTTAATCCCATTGACACCTAGCCCCACCAAGGCCGTCACTAACATGGGCAAACTCAAAATTTCGCTTGGGGGTGATTGCAGGTGGCGCAGGGCTTCCCAGGCAATCATTCCTGCCATCACCACTAAGCTGAGGCTATTGATCAAGGCAGCCGTGCCTTCAATCCGCGTTTGCTGCTGGGCGGCGGCCCACCGGGCTAACCAGGTTGCTATTAGCGCCAGCCCTAAAGCTGACGTATCGGCTAGCATATGCCCGGAGTCAGCAATTAGCGCCAAGCTGTGGCTAAAACGACCTGCGACAAGTTCAAATCCAGCAAATCCGCCAACCAGCGCGATCGCGCCAATTAGCAAGTTTGCTTTTTGTCGAGCCGCTTGCACATGATCACAGTTGGGAGATAAACAGGGTTGCATTAATCGGCAATAGGTCAAGAGGTTGAGAAATTAAAGGCTCAATCGGATGACGCCAAATCTGCTTGAATAGATTCCTCTAGCAGTGTAGACCGAAGCTAGCGATTCAGGTAACGATCTCAACCCTTTTAGGCGGCATGATAGGTTCCCATCAGGTAAAGCAACGCCATACGCACGGCCACACCGCTGGTTACCTGCTGGCTGACCAAGCTCAAAGCTGGATCATCCATAACATCAGAGCTAATTTCAACGCCTCGGTTAGTGGGGCCGGGATGCAGTAGCTTCACCTGAGGCTGGCAGACCGCTAGGCGATCGCGCGTGATGCCAAACTGCTGATGATACTCGCGTAGGCTGGGCAGCAAATGCTGGGTCATGCGCTCATGCTGAAGCCTCAAGGCCATGACAAAATCAGCCCCTTCTAAGGCGGGCGGCAGCGTTGCATGTAAATGTACCTGACGCGGCTGATCGCTCCCCGCGATCGCCGTTTGAAATGGTAGAGCAAACTGGGCAGGCAACAGGGTCGGCGGAGCCACCAGATGAACCGAAGCGCCGCAGGCCGTCAGGCTCCAGAGGTTTGAGCGGGCTACGCGGGAATGTAAGATATCGCCAACAATGACAATTTTTTTCCCCTTTAATAAATGGATACTGGGCGCTTCTGCATCTAATACCGTACAGAGTGTAAATAAGTCTAAAAGCGCCTGAGACGGGTGAGCATGTTGACCGTCCCCAGCATTAAGCACCCCTACAGCCGCACCCAAACGGGCTAATTCACGGGCGATGGCTAAGGGCACCCCTGCTTGCTGATGGCGAATCACCATCAAATCAGTGCCCATCGCCAGATAGGTTTTGGCTGTATCTAAAATCGTTTCGCCTTTGCTCAAAGAAGATGTGCCGGGGGCAAAGTTGAGAATATCGGCAGACAGTCGTTTAGCGGCTAGCTCAAAACTGCTACGGGTGCGAGTAGACGGCTCAAAAAACAAGTTAGTTACCACTTGCCCCTGCAGGGCGGGCACTTTTTTAGTGCGGCGAGACAAAACTTGCCGAAAACTTTCGGCTGTCTGGATAACCGTTTCATACTCCGCTGGCGTAAAGCTTTCAAGAGAAATGATGTGCTGGCGATGCCAGGTTGTCTCCGCCATAGTGACCGTGTCTCCAGTAGACTCAAAACAGGAATTGCTACAGTAAAGGACATCCCCTTCGCACCAAGCGTATTCCGTAACCCAGTATTCCACTTGATGAGGCAGGCAAATCATCCATTCTGGTTTCTAGCTATTAGCCTTGGGCTATTGGCCGCTGGCTGCGATCGCTCCAGCCAACTTAATCGCGGCGATCGCGCCTCATCTACTTCAACGGCTAATGCTGAAGCAACCGCCCCTTCTACACCCGCCGACAGAATTACTGCTCCGACCGCCGCCCTGCCTACTACAGCCAAACCCCAAACAGCCGTAACTATTTACCGCGTCGATAGCACCTGTAGCGATTTTGTTCCTCAAGTGGTGCAGGTTGAAAGCGACCAAGCGATCGAACAAGCCATCAGCCAAGTGCTCAGCCAAGAGCAAACCGGGATTGGATTTGATTTAGCGGGCTACCGCATTAACGTTGAAACCAGCAGCGGAGAAGCCACTATTGATCTGCGCCTATCTCCTCAGTCGCAGCGGCAACTGGTGTCGCTTTCGAGTTGTGAGCAGTTGGCGCTTTTTGGTAGTTTGCGAGAAACCCTGTTGCGCAATCCAGATTGGAATATTCGCTCTGTGCAATTTACGGAGCGGGGCAAAGCCATTGTTCTTTAGGGTTTTAAGGTTTTGAAACCGCTGGTGAATTGGCTAAGTACCAGCGCCACGGCAAGTCAGTGGCTTGACTCAAACCAATCCGCGTAGTTTGTACCAGTGGTTGGCTTAGTGTCGTTGGGCGATGTTCCAACCATAACCCAGTTTCCGGCGCTAGCACCGCACCATTAAACTGCTGATCGATTTTTAGCAACCGACAAAGTTTGCCAGGGCCAGCAGCGGCTCGGTGGGGCGCTTGGTGGTCTTTGGGGCTAGCCCAAGGTGGCAGATGGCTAAGCTGCACCGCCCGAATTAAAACGGCGCTGGCTAGACCGGGGCAGTCAGTCACTACGTTGAAGCAGTGATAAAGGCCGTAAATGAGATACACATAACTCAACCCGGCTCTACCGAACATGGCGGCATTGCGGCGGGTCTGCCCTCGGTACCCGTGGCAGGCAGGATCAGTGGGCGTATAGGCTTCGGTTTCTACAATCTGCGATCGCAGGCAGCAACCATCAGCTAGCGATCGCACCAGCGTACAGCCCACTAAATCAGGGGCGACTTCGGTAGCAGGTCGGGCTAGCCACAGGGTATCTACGATGGAGTCAGGTCTAGAAACCGACATGAAGCGTAACTGTTGTTTTGAAATAGGACTTGGTAGGATTGGGAAGGTAACAAACCTGTAAAGTGACAGCTCACTCGCTGGCTGGATCTCACCTGATTAACAAGTTTTATCAAGACATCGGATTAATATCTATGGAACTCAAAGTGCTTTTACTCGTTCTTGCCGCCGTGTTTGTGCCTGCCTGCTTATTTTTTGGCTCAAAGAACGGTTTTTACAACACTAAAGACTATCACGGTAACGGCTCTGCTCATTAGGTCAAGCGGCTGCTAGCGAAGCGGCCTGAGTTACTGCGCCTATTCAGTGATTTATCGTGACTGATCTGTCTTGCTTGCCCTACAGCGTTGGCCACGACGCCGAGGGTGTTTGTTTGCAGGTACACATGGGGCCTCACCGCATCTTACTAGACTGCGGTTTAATTGGAGAGTCTTCGCTGGGCTGGGCAAACGAGGCTCAAGCACCCGCTGATTGGGTGCTGTGCAGTCATGCCCACGCGGATCATGCTCGGGGGCTTTTGGCTTTTCATCGCCAGTTTCCCCAAGTCCCCATTTACGGTAGCGAAGTGACGGCTCATTTGCTGCCACTCAATTGGCCGGATCAGCCCCTAGCCGAGGTAGACTTTTGCCATGCTTTGCCTTGGCGGACGCCAATTGAGGTGGCCGAAGGATTGAGCATTCAGTTATGGCCGGCTGGTCACCTACCAGGAGCGGCTGCTTTTTTGCTGAGTTACGCCACGGCTCAGCGCACCTACACGCTATTTTATACAGGCGATTTTTTTCTCTCTAATTCGCGGCTGGTAGAAGGGATGCCGCTGGATGACCTGCGCGGCCTCAAACCCGATGTGCTGATTTTAGAAGGAAGCTATGGGGCGGTTCGCTATCCCCATCGGCGGCAGCAAGAAAACCAGCTAGCCACCCGGATCAATCAGTTCTTAGCCGCTAACTACGCCGTTTTGCTGCCGGTTCCAACAGTTGGGTTAGGCCAAGAGTTGTTGATGTTGTTGCGTAGCCACCATCATTTTACCGGGCGCAATATCAATATCTGGGTAGACGCGGCGATCGCGGCTGGCTGCGATGCCTATTTAGAACTGCTGCCTCATTTTCCCAGTAGCGTCCAAAATTTTGCCCGTTATCAGCCCCTTTTTTGGGATGAGCGAGTTTTGCCGCGCGTGCGACGTTTAGCCAGCGACGAACGACCTGACTTCTCAGTTCCCAGTATTGTTCTGGCTCACCACCGTAGCGATCTGAACCGCTACTGGCAGCAACGCGATCGCCGCTGGATTACCTTTGTTCCAGAAACAGCCCCCTGGGAAACCTTAAAAGCGAATACAGCGGTAACCCCAGCGGCTGAACTTACGCCTGCGCGCTCTAGCCCGCGAATTGAACCTTATTTACTCTCAAGCCACTGCGATCGCGCTGGCACAACGCAGCTTATTCACAATCTCCGTCCGCAACACGTCGTCTTTGTGCATGGCTCCACCAGTCAGCTCACAGAGCTAACTAACTTAGAAGAGTTGCAAAGTCGCTACCAGCTTCACCTACCCTCAACAGGCAGCCTAGTTGAATTGCCGATTGGAGAAATGTTTTTACAGCCAGCGGCTCCCGAAATTGTGCATGAGGGCGAAATTACCGAAACCGCTGACGAAATCACCATCACCTTACCGCCGTCTATTGCCGAAGATGCCCGCTGGCTGCAGCTAGCAGATACGGGGCTAGTCGAAGCCCGCTGGCAAGGTGAAGACCTGGTGCTTAAAGGCATTAGCCAGCAGTCTTTGCTTCAGCGGGGGGCAGAGAGCCAGCCTCAATTCACGTTAGACTGCTGCGCCACCTGTACCTACTTCAAAGAACAGCATTGCTGGAATCAGGCGTCTCCCCTGTTTCGCTTTAAGGTGTCGCCTGAAGGCTACTGCCCAGCCTTTGAACCTGCCGCCGAAGGCTCAATTGAGGGCAGCGATCGCGCCCCCAAACCAGCACCTTAAAATTTAGCGGACAAAATTAGTCAGCATTGGATTCAGGATAGCGATCGCGAATTTGCTCCGATTCAGGACATTCATCTGAAACAAAAAGCTCGACATCGCCTCGGGGCACGGTCGATAGTTTTTTGGTGATAGCTCCAATGCTTTCAATTCGAACCATCTCTTCCCAAGAGCAAGTTTCGTCTTCTTCTTCGCTTTCGTAGCGAATAGTTACCAGCTCTCCTTCAATGTCTAAAATGCGGGCACGTTCAATCCACCGTTGCTGATCCCGCAGAAAGATCCAAACCTCAGTTTCGTCACAGCAGAGTTGGTAGATCTTGCGGTGTAGCATGAATTCTCCTCAGCTAAAAACGCTTTTAACAATGATTTTGAGGGATGAGATTCGGCAACTGCGGTCACTCGAACCTTTTGAGTGATCGATTTAAGAAATTAGCAATTTAATAAATCCAGGGTTTTGAATAAGAGGTAGCCTTTGCCATGACTCATCACCAAGTTTCCCAAAATCAAGCGCTTTCTTAGTGTAGATGTAATCACTTCGATTGAGGTGAAGAAACTGTAATTGCAGCCTAGCCTCATTAAAACCTGAGTTGGGCTAATTGCAAAGTCAACAGCAGACAACCCCGTTTGGCACTACAAAATTGAGGTTATCTTTGATACTGGGCTAGCTTCATTCTAGCAAGGGGCTTGGTAAAAACGCTGGTGAAGCAATGGCAAAACGACAGCGCCATCGTTAGGATAAAAGCCCACTCTAATTGTGAAACGGAGGCAAAAGCTGTGCTGCTACATCTAAGCACCTGGCCAGAAGTTGAAGCTTATCTGCAGCGATCGCAGGGAATAATTTTTCCCATCGGCTCGACTGAACAGCATGGCCCAACAGGACTTATAGGCACCGATGCGATTTGTGCCGAAGCTATTGCCAAAGCTGTGGGTGAAACCACAGCAGCTCTGGTTGGGCCAACTATCAATGTGGGCATGGCTCTGCACCATACGGCCTTTCCGGGTAGTCTGAGTCTGCGTCCTAGTACCTTAATTGCGCTGATTCAAGATTATGTAAAACCGCTGGTTCGAGCTGGGTTTACCCGCTTTTTTTTCATTAACGGTCATGGCGGCAATGTAGCCACGCTTAAAGCGGCTTTCTCTGAAACCTACGCCGCTCTTTTAGAGCTAAACTGGCCCCAAGCCGAGCAGGTGCGCTGCCAGGTAGCTAACTGGTATATGAGTAAATCGGTCATGCAGCTTGCCCAAGAGCTATACGGCCATCAAGAAGGCTCCCATGCGACCCCTAGCGAAGTGGCGCTGACCCAGTATGTCTACCCCGAAGCTATTAAGGCAGCGGTTCTCGATCCGCTGCTTGCTCCGTCCGGCCATCCGATTTACAACGCGATCGATTTTCGTCGCCATTACCCTGATGGCCGCATGGGCTCTAATCCGGATCTGGCTACCCCCGAACACGGGCAATCGCTATATGAAGCCGCCGTCAAAGATTTGAGCAATACCTATCTGCAATTTTTGGCACAGTCCTAAACGCTGGGCGATCGCGGGGATCGATGTCGCCAGTAAAGACCCAAAGCGCCCCCAATAACGGCGATCGCCGACAACACATGCACCATGTTGAAGGGAGTGCCTGGAAAAAACCAGGAATCAGTTCGCAAAAACTCGATAAAAAAGCGGCCCAGCGGATACCAGATGCCGTACATCAAGGCCAGATCACCCGCCTTGAGCTGCTTGGCAAAACGGCGTGATAACCCCAGCAGCACCACAAACCCCAGCAGGTTCCAAAGCGACTCGTAGAGAAACAAAGGATGAAACCGGGTTGAAGCCGGATAAGCAGCCAAATCGCGATAGGGGCCAATCCGGTGGATCGGGTCTATGCTTAAACCCCAGGGTAAATCGGTGGGCGGGCCGTAGAGTTCTTGGTTGATAAAGTTACCCCAACGACCAATCGCTTGCGCCAGCGGTAAAGGTAAAGCGATCGCGTCTAGATACTTAAGCAGCGGCAATCGGCGCACTCGCGTATATAGCCATAGAGCCAGACCGCCAAAAATAAACGCGCCAAAAATATGGATGCCTCCCCCCCAGATTTGCAAAATCTTGAGCGGATTGGCCAGATAGTAACCAATTCCTTCCGCCGTACGGGGTGACTGCACAAACACATAGTAAAGCCGCGCCCCAATAAAGCCTGGAACCAGCACCCAAATCAGCATGTCCCAAAACTTTTCAGCATCTTCGCCTTGCCGCTCAAGCCGACGACTGGCAATTAAGGCCGCCACAAAGATGGCCGTAATCATCAGCAGGCCGTACCAGCGCAGTGCAAAGGGGCCAAGCTCAAAAATGATCGGATCAACAGGGGGATACATGGGTTAATTGCTTATTCACCCGTCACGGAAAGCTGATCTACCCAGATACGCGGGCATACCCCTCCAGGGGTCACTTCCACTTCAGGCTCTACATAAATAATCGACTTCAGCACGTCACGAAAATCGCCAGCTACGGTCGCAGACTCAATGCTGACTTTTTCACCCCGATTAATCAACCAGCCGTCAAAGGGCAGCGAAAAAGATCCCTGCAAAGCGTTAACGCCTGCATGAAGCGCCTGGAGGTCGTCGATTAAAATGACGTTTTCAGCAGTTTCTAACTGAAACGCTGAATCAGTCGTTGTTCCCGGTAAAACATGATAAAAGTGAGGCCCAACGCTGACTTTGGCTCCAATATCAGCGTGTCCGGTGGGTTGGGCGTGCAGGCGTTTAGCAGTGCCTGCACTGTGCAGAAAATGGGTCAAGACTCCTTGCTCAATTAAAGAGATCCGCCGGGTGGGCGTGCCCTCGCCGTCAAACGTTTCAGCCGACACGTTTTCAGGATGCAAAGCATCGTCATAAAGTGAGAGCAGGGGCGAAGCAATTTGACTGCCCAGTGAATCGGGGGTGGAAAGGCTACGCTTGTCCAAAATACTTTGAGCGTTGTAAAGATTGGAAAAAGCCCCTATCAAGCTTAAGAAGGCTTCAGCCGAAAAAACGACTCGATATTTGCCAGAGCGTACCTTTTCGTAATTGAGGTGGCTAATGGTTTTCTCTAGCGCTTCGGTCAGACAGCCTTTGATATCTAGTTCAGCCAAGCTGTGGTTGACGCGAACGGCTCCAGCCGATCGCGGTTTGCGACCTGGCTGCTCGGTTTTGCTGTAGAGGTAAAGCGAAGCATAGGAACGGGCTTCTTTGCGCAAGGCTCCCTCACTGTTGAGGTAAAAGCGATCGACATCGCGCTGGGATAAGCCGTTATACGGAACGCTGGCGATCGCTTCGTGAGCTTCTAAAAGCTGCTTTTCAGCGGCAATGAGCTGATCAATGAGATCTGCAACAGCAGCAGGCGATCGCTTTTCTAGCTTGACTTCAGCGGTGGGGGCGGTTGCCTCAGGGCTAAAGTCGGGGATGTGTTCTTTAGCTCCAAACGTACTGGCCTCTTGAGCCGTCTTCAGCGCTAGCTCCAGCCCTTTGGGGTCAACATCGGTCGTAGTGGTTACGCCGATGAGGTGGTCATTGTTCCAAACACGGACGATAACGCTAGAACGGTTGGACGCTTTCACCTGTTTGGGTTCGCCGCGATCGACTTGAACACTGGTTTCGTCTACTGAAGAACCGTAAATATCGTATTTACGAATTCCCAGTTTACTGGCTGTCGATTCAGCGTAATCAGCAATTTCTTGAACAGTAGGCATAAGCACCGTAGAAAAAGTTAGGCTTGCAATTCAATTAACTTAGCGACCGCCCACCGTAATCGAGTCAACTTTGATGTGGGGTTGCCCAACCGTGACGTAAATACTGCCGCTCACGGAGCCGCAAAAGCCAGCCGCCAAGCCCAAATCATCAGAACACATCGAAATTTTGTTCATGATTTCGGTCGCTTCACCAATTAAGGTTGCGCCCTTCAGCGGCTTGGTAATTTTGCCGTTTTCAATCAGATAGGCTTCGTCTACCGCAAAATTAAACTGCCCCGTTGGGCCAACACTGCCGCCCCCCATTTTCTTGCAATAAATGCCCTTCTCAATTGAGTTAAACAAGTCTTCAATGGCGTAATCACCCGGAGCAATATAGGTATTGCGCATACGTGAAGCTGCTGCATAGGTATAACTCTGGCGACGGCCACTTCCGGTTCGCGGATGACCTGTGCGCATTGCCCCCGCCCGATCGGACAAAAAGTTTTTGAGAATGCCGTTTTCAATCAGCAGGGTTCGCTGAGCCGGCATGCCCTCATCGTCCATGTCGATGGTGCCAAACTCATCGGGAGATAAGCCTTCGTCCCAAGCAGTAAGATTTTCGTGAGCAATTTTTTCTCCCTTTTTATTCATAAAGGGGGTCGTGCCCCGCTCAATTTGGGTGGTTTCGAGCAGGTGACCACACGCTTCGTGGAAAATGACGCCGCCAAACTGATTAGCCATCACAATCGGGTAAGAACCCGATTCGACGTAGTCAGCATAAAGCATCTGTCCGGCGGCTTCAGCGACGTCGCTGGCGGTGGCTGCGTAGTTCCAGTTGCGCAAAAAAGCTGGGTTACTGGTATCGCCAACCCGTTGACCAATTGAGGTGCGATGCTCACCATCAGCACAAAGCAGACTGTAGCCCACCGATTGGGTCAGCCGAATGTCGCGAGCGAAAGTGCCATCACTGGCTGCGATCAAAACTTCTTGCCAGTCGCGAAAATAGGCTGCTCGTCGCGCCTGTACATGACTGGCTTTTTTTTCTAGGGTGCTGTTGGCCGCCAGCAAAATATCGCCCATTTCCTGCATGGAACTACAGTTGGCTAACCAAGCTTCTTTTTGGCGGCTAGCGGCATAGTCTCGCAGTAGTTCTAAATTGACAATGGGAACGTGGGCATGAGCGCTGGGCAGGTTCAGCCCTAAAATCGACAACCCTTTTTCGAGAGCGGCCTTGAGTCCTGAAAAGGTGAGATCATTGGTGCTGACATAGCAGTCTCCCTTGGCTCGAAAGACGCGTACGCCTGCACCAGTGACCAAGCGGGGAGAAATGCTGGTAATGCTGTCATCTTCTGCCAGACAACTAATATAGTTGCTCCGCTCTAAGAAAAATTCGATAAAGTCAGCGCCAGCGGCTCTGCCTAATCCTAGCAGCGTGGATAAGGGAGCTTCCCAGCTTTGGTCGAAGCGATCGCGGGTAGCACTGTATTGCAATCCGGGAATTTCTTCGGTGCGCCAGTAGGCGCGAGACGGAGTAGCAAGGGTCATGCGGGCAATATCCTTGGGCAAACGACCACAGTTAGCTTTTCTAGTCTAGCAAACTCCCCCAAGCGCCAGCGGAGTCTTCTCTTTAGCTAAGATTGACAGCAAACTCGCCTTGTTGAGCTGTTTACCGCCTGTTACTTAGGCAATTTTTAACTCAACCTCAGCCGACGCTCAGCCCCGCGATCGCTTTTGACCGGAATTGACTGGGCAAACTCGGTAGGATGAACTAGAAATTTGGCAGTTCGGCATGTCTGGTATTTTGCAATCCTCTCTTGGCCTGCTGAAGTCACGGCTTTCCCGACGCATTATCTCTAGTGTCTTTCTCAGTATTGTGGTGATTGAAGGCATTATTTTCGTGCCTTCGTACTTTCGCCGACAGCAAGAAAAGCTTAAAGACTTAGAGCAGGTTTCTACGGAAGTTCTCTTTACCGTCAAAAATAACCTGATGGCGGGCATGGCTCCTGAGGATATCTTGGCGACAGCCCAGTCTCGCATCAAGCCAGACTCCGTGATTCTAGGGGCGGCTTTGTATCGCGTCAACGGGGAATTAGTTGACGCCTTTGGAGAAGTCCCTGCCGGCCCCACCACCGCTTTGCCAACTCAAGCGGGCTGGCACAGGTTACACAACAGGGGCGATCGCTATGATGTGGCTTGGCCGTCGGCAAACTTTCAAGATCAGTTTGTGTTTGTTGTGCGGCTAAATGCCACGGGGGTCAAGCACGAGATGGGGCAGTATGCGCTGGCCATTGGTGGCTTAGTCATTATTATTTCTGCGTTCGTTACCCTGGTGACCGTTGTGGTGTTAGAGCGCATTTTGATTGTGCCTATTTTGCACCTACGCGATGATTTGCTGATAGCGGGCGAAGCGGTTAGCCAGGAGCAGTCCCCCAACTTTTATACAACAATGACTCAACGCCACGACGAGCTAGGGGAAGTCGCTCAGGCATTTAATGCCATGTTTCAGCGCATTCGGCAGGAAATTCAGGAGCGCAAGCAGGCAGAAATTGCCCTGCGAACGGAGCAAGAAAAATCTGAGCGACTTTTGCTCAACATCCTACCCGCACCGATCGCCCAACAGCTCAAAAAAGAACCCGGTGTAATTGCTTCGCGATTTGAAGAAGCTACTATTTTGTTTGCCGATATTGTCGATTTCACCGGGCTTTCGTATCAGGTTTCGGCTCACCAACTGGTCTGTCTGCTAAACGACATTTTTTCTGAGTTTGACGGCATTGTCGCTAGCTACGGGTTAGAAAAAATTAAAACTATTGGCGATGCCTATATGGTGGCAGGCGGCTTGCCTTATCCTTGCGCCGATCATGCAGCGGCGGTGATGGCGCTGGCGATCGCCATGCAGCAAGCCCTAAGCCGCTTTCGGCGTCCTGATGGTCAGCCTTTTCATAGCCGCATTGGCATCAACACTGGCCCAGTTGTAGCTGGGGTGATTGGGCTGAAAAAGTTTAGCTATGACCTCTGGGGCGATACGGTCAACGTCGCTAGCCGGATGGAATCTCAGGGGGTAATCGATCGCATTCAGGTGAGCGCAACTACCTATCAGCTTTTGCAGCATCAGTATCCGTTTGAAAACCGGGGCGTTATTGAGATCAAGGGGCGCGGTCAGATGCAAACTTACTTGTATTGATCTGCCCGTAGAGATAGCGTGTTTTGGACAATTCAATGGCTGGCTGAGGCTGAGCTGACTGGGTTGGGGGGAAGCCTTTAAGTAGTCAACTAAGACCAATTCTTTAAAAGAAAGGTACAGATGAGACTGACGAAACGTCTGCAGAGCAAAGACTGTTCAATTCAAAATCGAAAATCCAAAATCGA
>NZ_JBQLZL010000095.1:0-14749 GCF_052168255.1 Almyronema sp.
AAGGTAGGTCATCGCCGCGATATCTATGAAGAGTGATGCTTTATTTCGCTTCTCAGCTTTAGCGCTATTTCTCTGACGGTTTCTGCAATTTCTTGAAAGGCTGCGTTTGGGTGGTTCCAGGTGGCGATCGCTTTGCTGTTTTTGGGCAGATGGGGGAGTTGGCTGAGGAGGGTGGCGGCGTAGTCTGTGGGGCGCAGCAGAATGGGGAGGAGGTGGACTTGGCCTGCTTGGTGGCGTTGCAGGGCGGGGAGGATTTCGTGGTGGTAGGTGGTGTCGTCGGCTAGGGCGTTAGGGCTGATCAGCAGCAGGATGATATCGGCGGTGTGGAGATGGCGGTGAATGGCTTGAGCGGGTTCGTCACCGGGGAGGATGTGGCATTTGCTCCAGAGGGTGATGAGGTTCTGGCGATCGAGCGGGGTGAGGTGGTGGGTGAGGTGGGTTTGGAGGGATTCGTCGGTGGGGTGGGCGGCGATGTAGAGAGAGATGGGTTTGCCGGGGGGGATGAGGTGGTGGGCGATTTCGTAGTTGTAGAACTTGCAGCGGTTTTGGATAGATGTAAGAACACTAAGAATAGAACTATTTCCCGAACTATGAGCAATCTGCGTCAAAATGGGAAGGTATGTTTTTGTGAAATCATGATGAATCCTCTTTATCTCTTCAGATGCGCTAAGCAACACAAAAGAGTCTGAATCTGTCAGGATTTCCAATAACCTATTCATAGTCCTCGTATTGGGGAAAAAGCTTAGACCTTTTGCTGCTTTATGGCGCAATAAATTATCAGCACTATATGATATATATATGAAAGCATCTTCGATTTTTCTTTGATGAAACTGATCCAGAGATATATCAAGCAGGTTTACAATTGTATCTACTGTTTTTCTTTGTTCATCAACATTTTGCGTTTGATTTAGAATGTCAACCAAACAAATTACAACTTCGTTAAAGAAAAGACTCATATTTTTAGAAAAAGTTTCTTTTCTCTCCCGAAATTCCCATAGTATTTGAGATGCCTGATACTTGACCTTATAGTGAGGATCTCTTAATGCCTGAATAGCTTCAGGAATAGCTGCCTCTCCTTTCAACTTTATTAAACTTGAAATTGCGTGACTACGTACATAGTAATGCGGATCACTCAGCGCTTTATTGACTAATTCTATAGCTTCTTCTTGGTTGAGAAGGTTTGCTAAGTATAAGATGGCATTGCCTCTCGAAACTGGTGCTTCTGACTTTACAAGGCTCAACCACTTCTTAATTTCATGATTTTGTTTGTTTCTCTGTTTGGCCACCTCTAAATGAGTTCTATCTACAATTCTTAAATTTATTTTTGCAATGGCATCACAAGCATCTAAGTAAATATTCTCATCGAGGTCTAATTTTGCTTCAAATAGACTAGATTTACTGCTCTCATCGCCTATTTCACCGAGTATAAAAATAGCGCTTCTTTTAATTAAGTGTTCAGTCTCTTTATCCTTTATGGATTTGATAAGTATAGGTTTTATTGATTCTTGATCTATTTTCTTTATGCCGTCTTCCGCCATTGTCCTAGTGCTATAGTCGGGATCTTGCATTAAAGATAGAAGTTCAACAATTGCTGTTTCAGAATTTGACTTACTTAATACATGGATTATTGCATTCGTTTTTACAAATGCTGACTTTTCTTTCTTTATTGCCTGAACTATATAAGGAACTACTACTTCAATCGTGAATTCACCAAGTACTCGTACAGCTACCTCACGCACGTTTTCGTCAGTATCCTGAAGTGCAGTACTAATTATAGGAACAGCTAAATCTTCTTCTAACTGCCTTAATGCCCATATAACTTTTTGTCGTATAGCAGCTTCCGGCTTCACTAAAAATTCTGCTAGTTCCTCAACTGCTTTCGGAGATTGAGTCTCTCCAAGTAAAATAATCTTGAGCCAGATTGGTAGATCTTTCTGCACAATCATGCAAATTGACTCAGATTGAAAGGCTAACCACACCTCCCCCGCTAACCTCGCCCCTAACATCAAATCCACCTCATCCATCGCCAACTTCACCACCCGCAATGCCTGCGCTTCGTCCTCCACCAGCGCTAGCATCAACGCAATTGGCTCCGTCCACTTCAAATAGTTCAGATACTCCCGCTTCAGCACCGCATCACTCAGCCCCGGCAACCGCCGCCGCAATGCTTCCGCTGCATAATATTCCTGAATCATCTGATGGCGAAATTCAATATGTTCCTCAAAGTTCGGCTGAATTACAGACTGAATCAGGTGATAGTCCAGAAGCTCCTTAAGCCACTTCTCTGCATACTCTCTAGTGTTAGTTCTCCCTGCTTTCTGCAAATACTCCGTCAAGAGATTCTCTACTTCTTCTCTAGGCATCGACAATCGAAAATCTGTCGGTTTTTGATCATGCATTAGCGCAAAAGCTAAGTGGCGAAGCAGTTTCGGCCACTGGTCTTTAGCATCGGCGGGAGCATCTTCTTGAATAGCGTTGTCGTAAAGCTGAGTAAATTCCCGAAACGCCAGCCCTAGATTTGCCGGGACCTGACTATTATTAACAAAGACCCGGCAGAGCATCCACAGCAATAAAGGCGTTTCCGCAAACTTTCGCAGTTGGTCACCTTTGAGTTGCTGAAATAGTTGTTTTCCTTTCTCCCCTAGGTACCCCTGCACAAACTCCTGCATTTGCGGCTCAGTTAGGGGCAACATCTTCAAAGTCTTTTTAATGTCGAGGGTGCCACCTACGCTTAAATCTCGCGTAGACACCACCATCGGCGTAGTATTGCGGCACTTGTCGCGGAAGCTTGCGGCTTCTACTGCGAATTTTTCTGGTAACTCATTCAATCCGTCCAGCAACAACAGAAATTTGCCTTGCTGTATCAAATAGTTAATAGCCTCAATCTCAAGAGGGCACTGATGGCGAATAAGAAAATCTTGAATAAGTGCCTCAATGCTCGAAGTGCAGCGACGTAGCCTCACCAAAACCGGGATTTTGGCGTCTGAATGCTTCAAAGCGTTATTGGCTTCTTCCCACAGCAAGTATTCCAAAGAACTTGTCTTGCCTGAGCCAGGTTTACCAATCAGCAGTACATGTTCAGGCGCATAGTTACGTAAACCCGCCAGCACATCCCATTGCTCAACCTGCTCTTGTTGATTTGACTGTCCTGCTTCTCCGCTTTCTTTCTGATTCTGAGGTGGCTTTACTGTTTCGGTTCGCAGCTTCAGCCGACGCGAAAACTTGGGTTGAGAAGATTGTTTTTTACCTTCAACCGTAGTTGGCGTGTAAATCTCTTGCCATTCTCGATAGTCTTCATCATCGAGAATCGATCGCAAATAATTTCCAAAATCAACCTGCTCTGGTTTTGGCCGCACCCCTTTCTGAATTGCCGCCACGATCGCCTCTATCGCTTCATCGTTGATAGAAACATAGGTGCGATCGCCAATCTGAATTGGCTCACCCGCACTGACGTTACCAATATTGATGTTGTACCTGCCCGATTGCAGCACTGACTGCATCTCGCCAGCTAAAAGCGCCTGCCGCAACACCCCGACATCCGCTTCAGAATGTTGATTAGCAGCAATGCGCTCAAAAATATCTACGAGGCGATCGCGCATGGACATTGACTACAAGTGGACGGGCTGCTTCAGTTATAACTTCCAGCAAAAGCCTTGTCCAAACGCCTAGCAAAGCTAGAAACAAGCCATTGCCCCAAAAACAATACAGTCGTTTTGAAGCTTAGCGATCGCGCCAGAGTACCCTAAACCGCCAGCACCGTTTCTGACTGAGCCGCGCCCAATGCCCCCGAATACACCATGCCGCGACGAGCATCCAAGGTCAAAATGGTGCCATCTCGAATCACCTCAGTGGCATTCTTAACGCCCACAATCACAGGCACCCCCAGCCTCAACCCCAAAACCGCAGCATGGCCTGTGAGGTCGTCATCCTCCGTGATAATGCCGCCAGCCCGTCGAATCGCATCAACAAAATCAGCACTGGTGCGAGGAGCCACCAAAATCTCGCCAGAATTGAAATCGCTAATTTCCAAACCGCTATGAGCCACCCTAGCTCGACCACTAATCGATCCCTCACCAATACCCGTGCCTCGCCCCAGCACTGCCGTTACCAGCTCCACCTTGATCAAATCAGTAGATCCTGAAACCCCCTGTAAGGTGCCTGCCGTCATCACCACCAGGTCGCCCTCTTTGAGAAACCCTTTCTCTTGAGCCACATTGACCGCCGCTTTGAACGTTTGCCCAGTCGAAGGCAAATCCAGCACCAAGAGCGGTCGAACGCCCCAAACAAGCTGCAATCGACGTGAAACGCCCACCTGTGGCGTCACCGCCAAAATGGGGATGCGCGGACGATACTTAGAGACATTGCGGGCGGTAGCCCCTGACTTAGTCAACGTCATAATCGCAGCGGCTTGCAGTTGGTCAGCAATCCGACTAACCGCGTGGCTAATAGCATTCGGAATCGATCGCGAACTGCTTTGCTCATCAAACGAACAATTAGGGCTTTCCTGCTCGGTTCGCAAGGCAATACGTGCCATTGTCGCCACCGCTTCCACCGGGTACTTACCCACAGCCGTTTCGTTAGAGAGCATCACGGCATCCGTCCCGTCAAGAATGGCATTTGCCACGTCAGAAACTTCAGCGCGAGTAGGGCGAGGATTACTCGCCATGCTATCAAGCATCTGAGTAGCCGTAATCACAGGAATCCCCAGCCGATTGGCAGTGGCAATCAAGCGCTTTTGCAAAATAGGGACTTCTTCGGCAGGCAGCTCAACCCCCAAGTCTCCCCGCGCCACCATTACACCATCTGAAAGCGACAAAATGGCTTCCATTTGCTCGATCGCTTCATGCTTTTCAATTTTGACAATCACAGGCACCTGCTTGCCCTTTTCAGAAATTAACTCTTTAATTTCCAAAACATCTTGAGGATTGCGCACAAAGCTCAAAGCTACCCAGTCAACCCCTTGATTCAGGCCAAACATCAAATCGCGTCGATCTTTCTCCGTCAGCGCTTTGATAGACAGATAAACGCCCGGAAAATTCACCCCTTTGCTATTAGACAAAACGCCGCCAACAACGACTCTGCAATGCAAATCGCGTTGTTCTCGATCGATCGATTCCACCTGCATTTCTACCCGGCCATCATCCAGCAAAATCGTAGCGCCAGCAGGCACTTCATCGGCCAATGGCTCATAAGTGACAGAGCTAATCGCTTGGGTGCCTGCCACAGCCCGACTGGTGAGAATAAAGTGATCTCCCTTTTGCAGCTGAATTGAGCCACTCTCAAAGCGCCCCAAACGAATTTTCGGCCCTTGTAGATCTTGCAAAATCCCCACAGGCTGGTTTAGCTCAAAAGAAATTTGCCGAATGAGGCGAATACTGCGCTGGTGATCTTCATGGGTGCCGTGAGAAAAATTGAGCCGCAGTGTAGTCGCTCCGGCTTCAATCAAAGCTCGCAGTACATCGGGATGGCTCGTAGCAGGGCCAATCGTGGCGACAATTTTAGTCCGACGTAAGGCAGTTTGCAGTTGCATAACTCTTAGATCACAGGCGACGGGTGAAAAATCAATTAGGCAGAGGCAAAACGGATAGTAACATGTTTAGCCCATCCGATTACATGCCCAGAGGTTGCCAAACCCTCATGGGGGGCTTTGTTCAAGGCGCTGCCTCTCATAATACGGGGGCAGCGTCACTTGTTTGGGTAAAAAACTTTAGGCAGCTTCCCCGCCAATTCAACTACACTGACCCCTAAAGCAATATGACAACTGGTTGGCTACCCATACCCAAATTTGCTTGGCTGCCCCTAGAGAGGGTGGCTGCTTGATTGCTTCGGCAATTCAGTTGTTGCGGTTTTGGCTGCTGGGGTTACTGCGGCAGCTTTCAGAATCAATAAAGTTGAAAAACTGCGTTGCCTTTCATACCTTGGTGAGGCAAAACTGATAGCTCTAATTGACCCGATAAACCAGGATTGATTAAATGAGTTGATGTCACAAAACTTTATTATTCCTCATCAGTAGCGTATACTACCGGAGATAGTTTAAGCAGGAGCACAGTATATTGATGTCGGTGGCAACGGAGCCTCTGACAGTGCCTAGAACAGTCCCATCAGAACTTTTGAAAGCAGATGGCGGCCTCAGTCTTAATCTGCTGATGTTCTTGGGTGCGGTCTTGATGGTAACACTGTCTACGTGGGGCTATTTTGTCTGGGACTTGGCAGGCTGGTGTTGCTTTTGTCTCAATACGTTGGCCCTCCACCTTGTAGGGACAGTGATTCACGATGCATCGCACCACGCGGCGCACCGCAATCGCATTGTGAACGCCTTGCTAGGGCATGGCAGTGCTCTCATGTTGGGATTTGCTTTTCCGGTCTTTACACGGGTGCATATGCAGCATCATGCCCATGTGAATGATCCCAAAAATGATCCCGATCATTTTGTTTCGACGGGTGGCCCTTTGTGGTTAATCGCTGCCCGCTTTTTCTATCACGAAATTTATTTTTTTCAGCGACGACTCTGGCGCAAATTTGAACTGCTTGAGTGGTTCTTGACTCGTTTAGCCGTGATCTCAGTGGTAGTTGCGGCTGTACAGTTTGGCTTTCTCAGCTACCTTTTTAACTTTTGGTTTTCGCCAGCGCTGGTAGTTGGGCTAGCTTTGGGTTTGTTTTTTGACTATTTGCCCCATCGCCCTTTTGAAGAGCGCGATCGCTGGAAAAATGCCCGCGTCTATCCTAGCGCCATCTTGAACCTGATGATTATGGGTCAGAATTACCATCTCGTCCATCATCTCTGGCCGTCAATTCCCTGGTACAAATACAAGCCAGCCTACGAAACTATGAAGCCTTTGCTAGATCAAAAGGGCTGCCATCAGTCTCTTGGCTTGCTCAAAGGCAAAGATCTATTCGGCTTCATTTACGATATTTTTCTGGGCATTCGCGTCCACCACAAACACCCCTTCCAATTCCTAGAGCGGAAAAAAACCAGTTAGCCTCGACGCCAAACCAGCCGTCGGGCTGCTTTTTTATCTGACTGTCAATAACGCTGAAATGCTAAGGCATTTTGGCGTTCTTCAGTTTAGAGCTACCGATAACGTTACTCGCGGCTAGAAGATAAACTCGCAGGCGAAGCTTCCCAGTCGGGTCTTAGCGTTTTCGCCCCCCGCAGATAAGGATGATGAATTTCAGTGTGTAAAACGGGTAAATAAGCGTGAATTAGAAACCGAATACAGCGCGGCAAGCTCCCCTCAACGTGCATCTGCTGCACGTCTAACAGGGGAACGTTATTCCACTGAGGCCGCTGACGAGCAATCTGAGCGGGAAAGATCGCGTCTATGTCGCGAGTTGCTGAAAACGTCGCACTGATAATGTTGTTGGGATCTAGGCGATTGCGAGATTCTAACTCGTCAAGCAGTTCGTTGACTGCATCCCAGATCGCTTCTGCTGTGTTCTCAGAAACAGTGGTTGCGCCGCGAATTGCCCGAACTCGCCAGCCCGCATCAGAATTACTCATAGAGTCGATTACCGTTTCTCTTCACTAAAGGCAACTCAGTCAAAGAGTCTCTCTTGGCTAAGATTTGAACCTCCATAGTATCAGCCCTCGTTGAAGCTAATGGCAAACTCTACTGGCTCGTTAGCCTAATCAGCTTAATTTTGCCAGCGCCAAAAACTTTGCATTTAAGGTCGATACAGCCAAAGAGGAAGACCACTGGTCGTCAACTCAAACTCTAGCTGATTTAGACTGCTAGAGAGTTCAGAGAGCGGCAGGTTGGCTAACTGGCTAGCGGCTGTGCGGTTACCGGGCAAAAGCCGCATCCAAAAGGGTTTGCGTTCTTCAAAGGTGTAGCATTCTGCTTTGTCAGGGTTAAGTCCGGCTAGCTCAGCCGCCCAGCGGCGGGCATCTTCTTCGGTACCAAGCCGATCGACTACGCCTAAGGCTAGCGCTTGCTGCCCTGTAAAAATACGACCATCAGCAAACTCTTTGACCGTTTCGACGGTTAGCTGGCGGGCTTGGGCTACGGTTTCAACAAACTGCTGATAGCTAATGTCAATTAGCTCTTGCAGAATGGTTTGTTCAGGTTCAGTGAGTTCTCGATCAAAGGCCAGAATATCTTTGTAGGGGCCTGATTTGATCACCTTAAAAGAGATACCAATCTTGTCGAGCAAGCGCTCTAGATTGTTGCCTCTTAAAATAACGCCAATGCTGCCCGTAATGGTGCCAGGATTAGCCACGATATGTTCAGCACCCATACCAATGTAAACGCCACCTGAAGCGGAAATATTGCCAAAGCTAGCGACAATTTTGACGGTGTCTCGTAGACGCATCAGGGCGTTATAAATTTCTTGCGAGTCGCCAACGGTGCCCCCTGGACTATCGATGCGTAGCAACAAAGCCGGAAATTTCTTTTCCTCAATTTCTTTGAGGTTTTCTAAAACTCGCTTGCGGGTCGATCCTGCGATCGCACCTGTAATTTCAATTCGGGCAATTTGTTTGCGAAATCGGGGCTTAAACGGCCAAATCATAGGGTCTTAAGAGTCGTAAGTTGACTATTGTACTAGTCTGAGGTGTCACAAATTTAGCCAAACAGCCGCAGAGCCATTGGCAACGACAGAAACTCAGGAGGCTGAAGCGATTGCAGGGGTTGAGCTGCCTAATTCGGTTTTGGGTGAGCTATCCATCGGTGTGATTGCTTAGCGGAAGCGATCGCACGGTGTCTTAACATTCTTTAAGATAAGTATACAACCGTGCAAGGCTCATCCCTCAGCTTCATGTCTCATCTCTCTACTCGGCTTAAGCAAGTGCTAACTGCATTATTGCTGATTTCCCCTTTCTTTTTGTGGGGCACAGCAATGGTAGCAATGAAGGGGGTGATTGCTGATACCACGCCGCTGTTTATAGCGGCTATGCGGCTGCTACCAGCAGGTTGCCTAGTTTTACTTGTTGGCCTGTGGATGGGACGCGAACAGCCAAGCGGCTGGCGAGCTTGGCTTTGGATTAGTTTATTTGCTTTGATTGATGGCACCTTGTTTCAAAGCTTTTTGGCAGCCGGACTGGTACGTACAGGTGCTGGACTGGGTTCGGTGATGATTGATTCTCAACCGTTAGCCGTAGCGGTTATGGCTCATTGGCTATTTGGTGAGCAAATAGGGTCAGTGGGCTGGTGGGGGCTAAGCTTAGGGCTAGTGGGCATTAGCCTTTTAGGGTTGCCGGATGAATGGATTTTAGGGCTGCTACAGGGAATCCCTATCTGGCAAGACTGGACGTTTGGGTCAGATTGGAGCGCAGCTTTGTTTCAGCGGGGAGAATGGCTGATGCTGCTGGCGGCTTTGTCAATGGCGGTTGGTACGGTGCTGATTCGCTATGTGTGTCGTCAGGCTGATCCGGTGATGGCAACGGGCTGGCACATGATTTTGGGAGGGCTACCGCTAGCTGCTTGGTCAGCGCTAACTGAAACAAACCAGTGGCAGCAACTATCTGTTTCGGGATGGTTGGCGATCGCCTATGCCACCGTCTTTGGCAGCGCGATCGCTTATGGTGTGTTCTTTTACCTCGCCTCCACCCGAAATTTAACCAGCTTGAGTGCGCTAACCTTTTTGACACCTATTTTTGCGCTGTTGTTCAGCCACTTACTGTTAGGAGAATTACTCACTGCGGTGCAGCAGGTGGGTGTCGCCTTTACTTTGGTGAGCATTTGCTTAATTAACCAGCGCGAAAAGCTTTTGAAACTGTTGCGACCAACGCTGATCCAAGAACCTCCGCCGGAAACCCCCGTCAAGGCGGGAACATTTGAATCAAAATCCTAGACCTGCTGATATAGCTAAAGATAAAAGGCTAAGGGCAGCAGGAAAGCTGGCCAGGGGCTGGCAGCTATTTGAGTGTGCCAACGTTGGTGGCTACAACCATAAATGTCTTAACTTTAGGAGCCACAGCGACAACACCAAGCGATTGCACCAGACTTTACCGAGCAGCCCTTTCTCTTAAAGATCTCAAGCGAGAGGCGGGCATCCTAAAGCCAGCCAGCCAAACTGCTTTAGTATGAAAGCTAGAAACGTCCGTTAGCTGTTTGTTATCGCTAACTGCCAAGATAGCTAAGATCTACAGTTCCTAAATTGTTAGGATTGTGGCGCATAAGCGAGAATAAAAATCTATTTGGCAGTGACAATGCCTAGTTGATGACGCAGTCAAAACCATAAAAAAGTAGCAGCGACGCACAATGGCCAATCTGGGTGCAGGGATATTAAGAACAAATAGCTGACATGATCCAACGTTCTACCTTGCTAGCGTTAACTTGTCTGGCAGCTTTGGGAGGGACGCCTGCTGCTGCTCAAGTTTCTATCGCTGTAACTGCTGAGCCAAGCGCGATCGCTCGCCTAGCTATGCTTGGGGCTGTACCGTCATCTGGCCTCGCCCAGTTGCCGCCGACCCCTACCCCGACAAATCCACCCCCAGCCGCTCCCCTAACCCCTTCAACCCCCACAACCGCCCCCACTCTGAGCAATAGCGAAGTTCTACAGCTCCAGCTCAGGCTGCAACAGCTTGGCTACTACAGCCAGCCCGTAGATGGGGTTTATGGCGCTGACACAGAGCAGGCGCTTTCTGCGTTTCAGCAAGATTCGGGCTTACCCTCAACCGGAAGCATTGATCCAATTACCATTCAGCGCTTACGCACCCCACAGCTATTTTCTACAGATACTTCACCGACTTCGGCAGCGCCAGCCGCAACGCCTGAAATTCCCAATCTGCTACCGACGGCAACGGAATCTGCCGCTCCTGCCGCCAGCACGCCTGCTTCGCCTGAGTCAACCGCAACCGCGACAGCCTCAACCCCCATCGCAGCGACGACGACAGACTCGGCTGCTTCAACCCCGCGATCGCCAGGGGGCTTTTCCAGACTGCTTTTTCCGGCCCTCATGCTAGTGGGTCTAGGCCTTGTTTTAGGGGGGGTCGCTTTGGTTTACCGCCAGCTACGCTCAGGCCAGCCCCAAAAGCCCAGTCCAAGCGATCGCGAAGCCTATGATGCTGCTGACGAATCTGCTCTTTTGAGCAACGAAGCAACTGTTATCGACAACCTACAAAATGGCGCAGTCACCACCAGTGCCGCTGAAACAACAGCAGCTTTAGAAGAAACGACTCGGCTCCCTAAAGTCAACATCGTGGAAACCCTGGTGGCAGAACTGCAAAGTAGCGATCCGGCTAAACGCCGCCAAGCCATTTGGGAGCTGGGGCAAAGGGGCAATTCCAGTGCGGTGCAGCCGCTGGTCAACCTGATTATGGATGCCGATTCTAAAGAACGCAGCTTGATTTTGGCCGCTTTATCTGAAATTGGTACCCGCACGCTCAAACCGATGAATCGGGCTTTGGCTCTTTCGCTGCAAGATGATAATCCAGAAGTGCGCAAAAACGCCATCCGCGACTTGACCCGCATTTATGATGTAGCGGCTCAGGTGAGTCAGATGCTTAGCCATGTAGCCGAAGACGATGACCCAGAAGTACGAGAGACGGCTCGCTGGGCGTTAGGGCAACTGAACCGCATTCGCCCTGCCCCAAGCAGCGAGTCACGCCCTTCGCTATATGACATTTCCCCGGCTGATTTTTTGCCCGGTGAGAGAACCAATTCTTAAACGGTTGATGGCATGCTGGAGAAGATACTCTGGTTCTCGTGTGTATGTCATCTGTGCAGTCAGCACTTCGGCTTCTTTTCTTGTCAACCCCCGTTGGCCCCTTAGGTTCGGGACTGGGAGGGGGTGTTGAGCTAACGCTGATGAACCTGTCGCAAGAACTACAGCGGCGCGGCCATCAGCTCCAAGTCGTCGCCCCTGCAGGCTCGGTACTCGGAGATATTCCCCTTGCTCAGATGGCAGGCAAACTACAGCCAACAGCGCACACTCAGGGTCGCCAGACACCGACGACTCTACCGGATACAGCGGTGTTGGCCAACATGTGGGACTATGCCCGTCAGGTACAGGATGAGTACGATCTGATAGTTAACTTTGCCTACGACTGGTTGCCCTTTTACTTGATGCCTTTTTTTCGCCGACCTGTAGCGCAGTTTGTCAGCATGGGTTCCCTTTCGGTAGCCATGGACGCTGCCATCTGTCAGGCTGCCGAGCGCTTTCCCGGTCGCATTGGCGTTTACACGCAGGCGCAGGCAAATACTTTTGCTTGTGCAACCCGTTGCCGGGTGTTGGGGAGTGCCGTTGATTTGTCACTGTACGAGTTTTGCGCTCAACCGCAAGATTACCTGGTTTGGATGGGGCGGATTTCACCCGAAAAGGGGTTAGAAGATGCGATCGCGGCAGCACAGCGATCGCAAAAACGGTTAAAAATTCTAGGTAAGCTCGAAGACCCGCACTACTGGGAGCAAATTCAGCCAGCCTGTCAAACCGCGCCAATTGACTACCTCGGTTTTTTAACAACGGCTCAATTACAAACTGTCCTGCGTCAGGGACAGGCGCTACTCATGACGCCACGCTGGATAGAAGCCTTTGGCAATGTGGCGATTGAAGCCTTGGCCTGTGGCGTGCCTGTGATTGCCTATCAGCGAGGGGGCCCAGCGGAAATTGTGCAGTCGGGTAAAACGGGCTGGCTGGTTCCCCCCGATAGTGTAGACGGCTTGGTAAAGGCGATCGCTCAGATTGCTCAGCTCGATCGCGCTGCCTGCCGCCAGCAGGCCGAAACAGCATACTCGCTGGCAGCATTAGGCGATCGCTTTGAACAATGGTTTCACGATATTTTGCAGTCAGATTAGCCATGAACTTTGGGTTTTTATCCGCCATCCTAGCCACGCGATCATTCCTTCAAACAGCTATTAGCCCCTCGGCAGTAGCCCAGCCTCCGACCTTGGCTGCTTGGCTGCTTTATCTACCGCTGCCAGCCAGTTCAGCCGACTGGGGCGCTTTTATTTTTTTTGGCGGCATTTTGGGTTTGATTGCTTGGCAGGTCTATCACACCCGCGAGCGCTGATAAATCCTTAAAGCTCTGAGATTGCCCCTATGCATAAAGCCAACACCCCCTTAGACTTATCTTTGGAAGCAAAGAAAGTTTCAAAGCAGGGTCACCATGCGAATTCTTTTTGTGGCGGCAGAAGCGGCTCCTCTAGCCAAAGTAGGCGGCATGGGCGACGTAGTGGGTTCGCTCCCCAAAGTATTGCGAAAGATGGGACACGATGTTCGCATCTTTATGCCGTATTACGGTTTCCTGTCTGAAAAAATTGACGTCCCCGAAGAACCCATTTGGTGGGGCGCTGCCATGTTCAATAAGTTCGCCGTCTATGAGTCTAGGTTGCCTAACTCAGACGTGCCTGTCTACCTATTCGGACATCCTGCCTTTGATCCCCGCCGCATTTACGCAGGAGAAGACGAAGACTGGCGCTTTACTTTCTTTGCCAACGGAGCCGCTGAGTTTGCCTGGAATTACTGGAAGCCAGAAATTATCCACTGCAACGACTGGCACACAGGCATGATTCCCGTATGGATGCACCAGTCAGCGGAGATCAAAACCGTTTTTACCATTCACAATTTGGCCTACCAGGGGCCGTGGCGCTGGCGGCTAGAGCAAATGACCTGGTGCCCGTGGTATATGGAAGGGCACAACACGATGGCAGCAGCCGTACAGTTTGCCGATCGCGTGACAACGGTTTCGCCAACCTACGCTCAGCAGATTCAAACCGCCAACTACGGCGAGGGGCTAGAAGGGCTGCTTTCATTCATTAGTAGCAAGCTAAGCGGCATTCTCAACGGGATTGATGTTGATGCTTACGACCCGCAAAGCGATCCTCAACTCACCCAAAGTTACAACGCTGATACCATCGACCAGCGCCGCAAAAACAAAATCGCCCTCCAAGAAGAGATGGGGCTAGAACTTAACTCCAGTGCCTTCACGGTGGGTCTAGTAGGGCGATTGGTAGAGCAAAAAGGGCTAGATCTGGTCATTCAAATGCTCGATCGCTTTTTGTCTTATACCGATGCTCAGTTTGTACTGTTGGGAATGGGCGATCGCTACTACGAAACCCAGATGTGGGAGCTATCTTCCCGCTATCCAGGACGCATGTCTACCTATTTGCTCTATAGCGACTCTCTGGCTCGCAAAATTTACGCTGGTGCCGACGCCTTCTTGATGCCGTCTCGGTTTGAGCCATGTGGCATTAGCCAGCTCATTGCGCTGCGCTATGGCTGCATCCCCATCGTTCGCAAAACGGGTGGACTGGTGGATACCGTACAGCACCACGATCCGACCAAAGGGACAGGGACAGGCTACTGCTTCGATCGCTATGAACCTTTAGATCTCTACACCTGTTTGGTGAGAGCCTGGGAAGGGTTTCACTATAAGCAACCCTGGCAAGCCCTGCAAAAGCGAGGCATGGCTCAAGACTTTAGCTGGACACGCTCGGCATTAGAGTACGTCAAACTCTATAGCGATATTCTGGGGTTGCCCTATGAAGAGCAAATTCCGGTAGAATTAGGCGGCAAACCTGACGCCAAAGTCACCCTGAGGGCTAGCTAGAGCAGAAAAAGCACAGCCAAAGACAGCAGGCTAGCGGCAAAAAGCAGAATGAAAGGTTTGCTGTAAGCGCTTTAGCAGCTTTAGCCTCTCAACCCTAAGGTCTACAGCTATAAACTGTTTTTGTCAGTCTAAGAAAAACTGACGAATTTAGGTCATTTTAGCCTGTGGGAAATCAAGGCTCGTCTTTAGCTTGATAGAAGAGAGATATAGCTTTTGCCAAGACGATTAGGACGTAGACTATAAAGTAACTCCCCCTCA
>NZ_JBQLZL010000096.1:0-35513 GCF_052168255.1 Almyronema sp.
TAAAGCTCAACCAGCTTAGAGCGTCAGATCGGGCGGTAAAATTACCTGGTCGACCGCATGGATCACCCCGTTTTCTGCTTCAACATCTGGCTGCACTACGGTGGCGTTGTTCACCATCACACTTCCTGCGGCTTCGTCTACCATAATGCTGACAGGTGGGCCTGCAACAGTAGGCACTTCACCAGAGGTGACCTCAGCCGAGGTGACTTCCTGGGGCAAAACATGATAAGTCAAAAGCTGAGCCAACTGCTCCTGATTCTCTGGCTGTAATAGCGCTGTTAACGTGCCTTCTGGAAGCGCCTCAAAAGCTTCGTTCGTAGGCGCAAAAACCGTATACGGGCCACCAGTGGCCAGGGTATCAGACAGTCCTGCTGCCTCAATCGCCGTTACCAGCGTACTAAACGACTCATCGCTGGCAGCGACATCCACAAGACTGTTGCCTGTAGCCGTCGGATCAGCAGTCGTCGGTTCGAGTTCTGTCGCGACAGGTTCGTCAGCCGCCGGATCGACGGTGGTTGTTTCCGAGGGCTGGTTGCAGGCGCTCAGCGTAGCAGCAGCCCCTAAACTAAACAGACCAATCAACAGTCGCCGGGAAAAAGGGTGAAGTAAATTCATTCAGAAAATGCCTTCTCAATAGCATCAATGCTTAAAAAGCACTTCACAAAAGTTAACCATTAATCCCGATACCGTCCTCACTCCAGAGACAGATGTTGGCAAGCTAAAGCCACCTCAAAAAGCGGGTATCTCTCAGAGGGACAGCGGTAGCGAATCAGAAAAATGAAGCGATGAATTGATCAGCAGCCCAATGCTCAGCTAGCGAGCAGCCTGTTGGCTATACATAGCCCGTAGCACAATTGCCGGATCAACCCAGCTACCGCTATATTTCAGACCCCAATGTAAGTGCGGCCCGGTTGTTCGCCCGGTCATACCAACACGGCCAATCCGAGCGCCTGAGCTAACTTGCTGACCTTCAACAATGCGGATACCACCATCGCGATCAAGGAGGGTGCGCTGACCATTTTCGGTGGTTACATAGCCCTGCATGTGGCAATAAACATGTGTCCAGTCGCCCGACTCTACAATTACAGAGGTACCACAGGCGCTGTCATCAGAAACTTCTACCACTCGCCCAGACCACCAGTTGCGAATGTAGCTACCAGAAGGCGCGGCCATGTCTAAACCGTAATGGAACTGGCTAGCCCCGCCGTAGGGCGAGTTGCGGTAGCCGAAAGGAGAAGTATAGGCCTGAAAATTTTCGACGGGAAAAGAGGCTAACGCCCAGGCATACTGCTGGGCTGATTCGCGACCTGGCTCAACCGCATCTACCTTTTGGGGGCGAGGACTGTTCTCAGTAACGCCCCAAAGAAGCAAGCCAGAAACCAGCAGGGCACCTGCATACCGAGAAACGTGCGATCGCAGAGTGTCGCCCATTTTTATTTGCAGGCTAAAGCGACGATGGGGGCGGATGGTGCGACGGTGTGAGGAAAAGCGCTTCATAAGGTAACCAAGAGCTGAAGTAGAAATTGGCTATCGTTTTAACGGTGCAACGAGCAATCTTTATCGCTAAAGGCAGAAAGCAGCGGGCAGAAGCAAAGCTTTTCTGTCAGCAGCTTTCAGCCATTGAAGTGTCTCAACCTGGATGGCTACAGCTATAGCTTGCTAGCTTAGCCCAATTTGAGGCATTACGGAAAGCTGATAGAAAAATTAACGCTCAAGCCAAAAAAGCTGATGCAAGCTGGCTCAAACCCCTTTGACCTCACCTAATTTAAGCTTTCCTGACCAAAATGTCATCCGCTTCTTGCTTCACTTCATAAAGGGCTAGCGGCTGGGTGGCGGGGCCACCGACGACAGTGCCATCGGCTTGGAATTGCGAGTTGTGGCAGGGGCAGACAAAAAGCGCCTGATCTGACTGCCACTCGACGGTACAGCCAGCATGGGTACAAATGGGATTAACTGCCGCCAGTTCGGTCGCTGCATCAGGATTTCTCACTATCAGCACTGGCCCTACGGCTGCTTGCTCGTTCAAAAGCTGGCCTGCTTGATCTAGTTGCTCCAATGTTCCTACTGATTCGAACTCTTGAGAGGGTGGCGCAGTATCAGCGGCTTCCTCTGAACTGGCGGCTGGGGACGTCGTCTCTGAGTCGGCTTGGCGGTTACAAGCGGCTAAAACCACGGGTAAAGAACTGGCCAGAGCGCCCACGCTAATCCACGATACAAATTTGCGCCGCTTCATCTTGGTGCCTCAAGAAAGTAAGAGTAGATAGGGCGTAAGCCCGCTGCAGACTAAAGTATCACGATCGCCAAAGTTTAGAAGCCGTGCCGACTAATCGCGAACAAAAATGCCAAAATGCTCTTCGCCCTGCCGAGCAGGAACTGAATGGGCTACTGGTTCAATCAAGCTAAGGGTAAATCGCTGGCCGAAGCAGGCTCGGATGTCAGCCACTGTGGCACCGTAGGGGGGGCCACCCGGACGGCTGTGGGTAAAGAAAACGCCAATCAACTGACCTTGAGGCTTAAGCAACTGGTAGACCAACTCAACGTAGTGCGATCGCAGGCCAGGGTCAATGGCGCAGAAGCAGGTATGCTCAATCACATAATCAAACTGATGGGAAAACGCTGGCACCAGATCAAAAATGTTGCGCTGCACAAAGTGAACGGCGATCTGTTGTTGCTGAGCCTTGGCAGTGGCCGCTGCGATCGCCGATGGCGCATAATCGACCCCCCAAACCTCAAACCCCGCTTTGGCCAAGTACAAGGCATCGTGTCCGCGACCACAGCCTAAAACAATGGCTTTGCCCGTTGGCGGCAGTGAATGGTCTAGCCAATCGACTAAGGCGGGAGAAGCTTGGCCTAAATCCCAGCGAGGGGTTCCTGCTTGATAACGCTGCTCCCAAAATTCGGGTTTTAAGTCGTCAGCAGCCGTGGGTTGATTCATTGTGTAGGGGACTCGGTTGGCATTAGGGGCAGCTCTTGCAAAATTCTAAAGCGAACGTGATTGATGGCTAAATCCCCCAACCGCACCTCAGGTGCTCCGGCGGCTTGCAATCGCTCAAATGAAATTTCTTTGCTCATTTCAATGTGGTACCAGGGTAGACCCATAAAGAAGCGCGTTGGGTAAGGGCCGCCTTCAATAATATCGTCTACGTTTGATTCCATCGGTAACCAGCCAAAGCCAGGGGCATAGAACTCAATCCAAACATGATTAAAATCGGGTTCTAGCAATATGCCTAAGCGATCGGCGTGGGGCGGGCATTTATAGCGCCCGACCGTGCGGCAAGCAATACCATTTAAGCGGCAAAGCGCCAGTAACAGCCCAACATACTCTCCACAAGAGCCGATTCCCCGCTCTAGCACCACATCAGGCGTATCAATGCGGGGGCGAATGCCGTAAGACAAGCGATCGTAAACATAATTACGAATTCGCAGCACCTGACGCAGCAAGTTGGTTTCTGTGCCCACAGCTTCTCTCGCCGCCGCCTGAATCAGCGGGGTATCCATCGCTAGCTCGTCATCATCAATCAGATAGCGTTGGCGAAACTCAGTTGAAAGGGGCGGGCTTTTTTCTAACTGACGCGGCGTTAGCTGGTACTTAATTCCACCCACTTCGATTAAAGCTTTCCAGCCAAAGATATGACTTTCGTGGGGATGTAGCTGATCAAACTTAAAAACGGCAATTGACTGGCCGTTTTCATGTTCTAGGGTGAAGGGCAGGCCAATGGGTTCTACGTGCCTAACGGCCTGACGATCGGTTGTGGCTGGCAGCGCCATGCGCCACTCCAACTGATTGAGTTGGAGTTCGTCGAGGGGGGCAATCTCTTCGACGTAGCACATTTCTAAAAGGTAGCGGTTGGAGAGGGTGCAGTTATTGGCAGGCTTAAAGCAAAACTGCAAAGCATGAATAAAGGTGCGATCGCGAAAGGTTAGCTGATGGGGATTTTCTGAGTTGGGGTCATCGCGAATGTAAGGCTCTTCAAATGTGTAAGCAACCCAAAGCTTGCCGGAATCTGGTTTGGCATTGGGTAAAACCGCAATGCCCGTGGGAGAGGCAAAGGGGGTCAGTACACTCATCAGCACGTCTCCCGTAGCTCGATCCAGGCAATAAACGGTCTGTTCTGTCTGGTCGCACAGCCACAGGTACTCTTCCCAAACGGTAATATTTTCAACGCCAATGCCTGGAGCCGGAAATTTAGTGATTTGGCGGCCAGTTTCTCGATTGAGGACAAAAATGTAGCCTGCTTTTTGACAGGTGACATACAGCGTAGTGCCCCAGACCGCCACACCATTGATGGGATAGGGCAGAGTCGTAAATAGCTGGGGTTCGAGCTGATGCCGTGAACAACTGAGCAATTCGTGACCGCGGGCGACCCATAGCGTGTCTTCCCACAGGGCAATGCCCGTCGCATCTAGAAAAGGTTCAGTGCTGCGGCCATTGATAATCGTGGCATTACTGGTTGTGGGATCGATGCGCAGCAGGTAACCCCGCAAAGCATCAATAGCCAGTAGCTGCTGGTCGCAGACTGTGATTCCATGGAGAGCATAAGCGCCAACGGGGCGGATTAGGTTCTGCGAGGCTTCAGCGTGGGTTAGCTCAGATTGCAGCTCAGCCAAGGGGGGGCTATAAAAATCAGGCATGCTCAACTTAACAGGTAAATAAATTCGCTAAGGCCGTAGGCGCAGGTAGGTTGACTACAGATTCTGCCATCGTCATCACGGCAACTTCTTTCAATATAAGATTCTCTTGTTAAAATTCTTGAATGCTTACCGAACTATTTCCTTTCGATTTTCAGCAAATTAACCCGGCTACGATCGCTGGCATAGCTCTTTGGGCATTGGCTCTATACCTAGCGTTTTCGCCAGTGGCCGATTGGGTGACAGAGCAGCTCAATCGCTGGTTTAACTTTGCTGAGCGATCGCTTTATACCTCGCAAAAAGAATTTGAGCGTACCCGCCAAGGCCGAGAGTCACAAAATGCTTTTTACGCTTCATTGTTTAGCATTGTGCCGTTTATTTTAGTGGGTATTTTGGCTGAGGTTGCCATTGAGCTAAGTTTGGGGCGCAGTTGGGCAATTAGTGTGGGCATGATTGCCTGCATTGGCAGCGGGGTTTATGAGCTAGGTCGTCGCGATGGTTCAGCCTAAGCCTAGTTCACCTCAGCTAAGGGGAATGCTGAGGCGATCGCAAAACCAAAAGTCAATGGTTCAGTAGATCCCTGAGAGATTTTCCTAGAGAATAGGGAGTGACCCCACACAAAACTCAGGAATGGATATTAAAGATGGTTTCGTAGGATCAGTGGGCAATACTCCCCTGATTCGCCTCAACAGCTTTAGCGAAGAGACAGGCTGCGAAATTTTAGGCAAAGCTGAATTTTTGAATCCTGGGGGGTCTGTCAAAGATCGCGCTGCCCTTTACATCATTGAAGACGCCGAGCAAAAAGGCTTGCTAAAACCGGGTGGAACCGTTGTTGAAGGCACAGCAGGCAACACAGGAATCGGACTCACCCATATCTGTAATGCCAAAGGCTATCAGTGTTTAATTGTGATTCCAGATACCCAATCCCAGGAAAAAATGGACTTGCTGCGCACCTTAGGTGCAGAAGTTCGGCCCATTCCAGCAGTGCCCTATCGCGATCCCAATAATTACGTCAAAGTCTCTGGACGGTTGGCAGCAGAAATGGAAAACGCCATCTGGGCCAATCAGTTTGATAATTTAGCGAATCGTCAGGCTCACTACGAAGCCACCGGGCCAGAAATTTGGTCGCAAACTGACGGTCAAGTAGATGTCTGGGTGGCAGCAACGGGCACAGGTGGCACCTACGCCGGAACGGCGATGGCTTTGAAAGAAAAAAATCCGCAGATTCGCTGCGTGGTGGCCGATCCGCTGGGTAGTGGCCTGTATAGCTACGTCAAAACCGGAGAAATCAACCCTGAAGGGAACTCTGTCACGGAAGGGATTGGCAATAGCCGGATTACGGCCAATATGGCAGGTGCCCCCATTGACGATGCCATTCAAGTTGACGACCACGAAGCGCTACGCGTTATTTACCAGTTGCTCTACAAAGACGGTCTATTTATGGGCGGCTCTGTCGGCATCAATGTGGGCGCGGCTGTTGCTTTAGCCAAAGCAATGGGGCCGGGGCATACCATTGTGACCGTTCTGTGTGATGGCGGTGCCCGTTATCAGTCGCGCCTTTTTAATCGGCAGTGGTTGGAAGAGAAAGGGCTGTGGTCAGATGATTTATTGCCTAGCTGAGCCTGAAATATTTAGCGCAGACTCGTTAGCAATTAGTCGATCGCTAGGATAGTGCCTGCTAGCGGCAACACGACGGTAAAGGTCGTTCCCTGGCCCAAATAACTTTCAAAAGAAATTTGACCGTTGTGCAAATCTAAGCACTGTTTGACAATGGACAATCCTAATCCGGTTCCGGCAATATTGCCCACATTTCTAGCCCGGTGAAAGGCTTCAAACAGTTGCGGCTGATCTTCCGGGGGAATGCCCATGCCCTGATCGCGAATTTGGATGGCAATTCGATCGCTTTCGACTGTGAGCTTGACCTCAATGGGGGTGTTGGCTTCAGAATATTTAGCGGCGTTAGAGATTAAGTTGCAAAGGATGTGTCGCAGCAGTTCTCGATCAGCGCTGACTTCGATTTCAAAGCGGGCGGGGGCGATCGCCTGGTGGTGATAAACCACAAAAACAATCTCGTGTTCAGCAATGCTAATCTGCAATTCGGCTAGCAGCGCTCGGCAAAACTCAATCAACAAAAGCGTATGGGGTCGAAAGGAGAGCTTTCCGGCTTCGGCTCGGTTAATCAGCAAAATATCGTCTAGCAGCCGCGTAGTGTGCTTGATATAGGTTTGAATCGTCTCCAAATGCTGCTGCTTGCGTTCTTCAGAAAGCTTATCGGCAAATTCTTGTAAAATACCCGCTGAGGAGGCAATCACCGCCAGCGGCGTCCGAAACTCGTGAGACGTCATTGAGATAAAGCGAGACTTGAGCTGATTGAGTTCTTTTTCACGCGACAAAGCTTGATGCACCTTCGCTTCTGCCTGCTTACGGCGAGTGATATCCAGCGTAATGCCGTCACCAACGATGTCGCCATTTTCAAGCTGAAAGAAACAAATACTTTCTCTAGCCCAACGCGTTTCTCCGGAGGTATGGATGACTCGATATTCGTAATCAAAAGGTTCCAGTGCTTTGGCTGAGGCCAAAAGCTGACGCTCAAAGTTGTCGCGATCGGCAGGGTGAACAGTTGCTAGCAGTTGGCGGCGGTCGTACTTGATAGCTTCAGGGCTGAGTCCAGAAAGCTCTTGCTCACCCTGGCTCATAAAAGAGAAGGTAATGCTGCCATCGGGATGAAAAACTTCTCGAAAAATATTACCCGGAATATTGTCAGCAATAGAGGCTAGCTGTTGCTGGCTAGCTTGTAAGGCTTGTTCTGCCCGCTTGCGATCGCTAATATCTTCAATCACAGCAATGACATAAGCGACTGCATTATTTTCATCGCGGACGACCGAAAGCGTCTTTTGCGTCCATAGCACCTCGCCATCTTTGCGCAAATAGCGTTTCTCGGTTGAAAAAGACTTGATCTGGCCGTCAAATACCTGACGCATCATCGGCCCATCTTTGGTGAGATCGTCAGGATGGGTGACAGCTTGCCAAAACTGGCCTAGCAGTTCTGACTCGCTGTAGCCTAATAGCTGACAAAAGGTTTGATTCACTTGCAGATAGCGACCCGCCAGATCGGTTTGACTAATGCCGACAGCCGCCTGTTCAAAGATGGCGCGAAACCTTTCTTCACTTTCTCGCAGGGCAGCTTCTGCGGCTTTGCGAGCGCTGATGTCTTGAATCACAGCCATATCGCACATTGGCTGCCCTGTGGCATCGTGCAGGAGTGAAACCGTAAGACTCACCCACTGCAGCGCCCCGTTCTTGCGGATGTATTGCTTTTCGATTGTGACAGAATCAATTTCGCCTGTGACCATCTGCTGCACGTAGTGGGTGTCGAGGGCGTGCTGCTCAGGCGGGGTCAGTTCCTGGTAGGTTTTGTGCAACAGTTCTTGTTCGCTGTAGCCTGTGAGCTGGCAAAAGCGTTGATTGGCGCGGATAAAGCGCCCTGACATATCTGACTGGGCGATGCCGACGGCAGCCTGCTCAAAAATGGCGCGAAACCGCTGCTCACTTTCGCGTAGCTCAGCCGTACGCTGGGCTACACGATTTTCTAGATCTTGGTTGAGCTGCTGTAAATCCCTTAGAGCCTGCTGTCTTGCTGCCTCGGCTAAGTAGCGATCGGTGACATCGCGAATGATCACCAACACTTCATCGGCTCTCAGCGGCACAATACGCGCTTCTTGCCAGCGGACTAATTGCTGAATGGCCAACTCATACTCATAAACCTGAATTTCTTGAGTAGCTAGGGCAATGTCTACTAGCTCCATCCGCTGACGGGCTAGATCGATCGGCAGGACTTCCCAAATATTGTCGCCGGGAGCTATGGGGATCATCGGCGATTCGGAAGCGGGCTTGATGTCGAGATAGGTACCGTCTGCCTGCATCCGAATCATTAAATCGGGCAGGGCTGCCAAAATAGTGCGATGCATGGCTTCAGCCATTTGCAGCGAGGCTTCGGCTTGTTTGCGATCGCTAATATCTAAGCTAATGCCTAAGACCCGGGGTTTGCCCTGGCAGTCATCGAGGCGCGATAGGGTGGTGAGCATCCATTTAGAGCCTGTGGCTGTGGCAATGGGGCCTTCCCAGGTGATCGGTTGTCCTTGCTGCAGGCAGGTTTGATAGCGCGATCGCATTGTGGCGGCGGTTTCAGGCGTCCACAATTCTTCTAGCCGTCGGCCAATCCAATCCAGCGTGGAAATGCCCAAAATAGACTGCACTGATTGGTTAGCGCTGACAATCCAGTACTCATCATCTTCTAAGCGCTCGGCCACCCAAATAACCTCTGCCGCCGAATCAAAAATATTGCGCAAAAAAGCTTCTCGCTGCCGCAGTTGATCTTCGGCGCGTTCGGCGCGTTTGAGCTGTGAAATATCGCGAATGGTGATCAAAGCGGCTGAAATTTCACCATCGGGTTCGACATAAGGCGTATAGGTGATCCGAACAAATTCTGGATGTAGCCCAATAGTTACCCATTCTTCGTAATAGATGCTTTCCCCCGCTAAGCAGCGCTCCAGCCGAGGTTTAATCAGGCGATCGTAAATCTCATAGCCAACTGTTTCTCTAGCCGATGTGCCAATGATGCTTTCTGTTTGGTTTTTCCATTCGAGGTAAGCTCGATTAGCAATTTGATAACAGCCGTGGCGATCGATTAAACAAATGCGATCGGGCGCTTCAAAAACGATATGGGCGTACTGGCGCAGCCTTGCTGCATCGCCAGCCGGGGGAAGGGTTGAGCAAATAGGGGGGGGCGTTGCAGCGATCGCAGATGGTTGAGCCAAGGCAGACGTTACTGTATCGGCCTGTTCGCCTTCTAGAGCGGGTGAAGGTTGCTGCCAGCTAGCAGCTAATGTGGCTGCATCTAACGCCTGTAGCAAACTGGTTGCGGTAACTAAACCCAACGGACGGTAGGCCGCATCGACCACGGGCAGGTAGTGGCTCTGCTGTAATAATTGACCAATTTGGGTAATCTGCTCAGCCTGACTGACAGACAAAACCGTTGGATTAGGGGTCATCCACTGCTGCACGGTTGTAGTGGATAAAGAGACGCCAGCTTTCAGGCAACTCAACAGGTTGGCTTCGGCAAAAAGTCCTATCAGGCGATCGCCTGCCGTCACCAGCAAACACCGAGGCGAGTCAGGCGACGGTGCTTCTGCTGAAGTCATCAGGGCGATCGCCTCAGCAAGGGTAGCCTCTGCAGCGATCAAGCAGGGCACCGTGATGAGGCTATGGCGATCAGGCTCTGGCTGATAGAGAGAATCCATAGAAATGGATAAAAGGTGGCTGAATCTGCTGAATCTAGAGAAACAAAACTTTAGACGAGGCGTTTCTCTTAAGATGCCCGTTTGCTTTGGCTAGCCTCAGCTTTATCATTCCTTAGCCGCAACCCTATTGTCTCGCGTTTTTTCTGAAAGCTTAGGCTCAATTGCGGTTGCCAAGGGTGGGTGGCTGTTGTTTGGCTACGACCGGGTAAATCTATTCATTTAGCTAGCGTATCAGCTAGTGGGGTGGGGTGGCTTGGCACTACCTAGTTCGTCTAACCAGGTTAATCCGGCACCCATGACTTCAGCCAAAATGCTGACCACCCGATAGAGCACGACGCTGCTCAAAATCACAGCGGCAGAAAGCGTATCTGAAAGCAGCGCGATCGCCGTAGCTTCAAAAACGCCCACACCGCCAGGTGCCCCCGGTATCATCAGCCCCAAGAGCCAAGCCCAGCTAAAGCCACTCATTAGCTCTAAGAGCTGGCTCCACGTCAGCGGCTGCAGCGCCAAAACCACGCCGACAAATCCTAACCCCCGCAGGGCCACAAAACCGAGTTCTCCTAAAAGAGCTTGCCAAGGATAGTGACTCAATTGAGCCTGTAACGGTTCGGGGGCTTCTGTCTGAGCGCGTCCTAGCCAGCGCAGCAGCGGATTGAGCAGCCGAGGATGAATTCCCACCAGCACTAACCCCAACAGGCCAAGCTGCAAAAGAATTTGACGACTGCCAAACAGCGCCCACATTAAGGCAGCAGCAGCCATCAACAGCGGCTCTAGCAAAACACTAATGACGGCTGTTCCTAAAGACGCCCCCACTGACTGCACCGCTCTCACCCGGCCATAAAAGTGCCAGACATTACCGGGCAAATATTTGGCAATGTTGGTTTTGAGATAGGTTTGCGTGGCCCAAATGCCCCCAACCCGGCAACCGCAGGTTTGAACAATCCAACTCCAAACCCAACCTGACCAGATGTGGGCAGCTAACGTTAGCCCTAGCGCAGTCGCCAAACAAGCCCAATCAGCCCCGCTCAGCCGAATAGCGATCACCTCTGACCAATGTTCTAGCAGCGTTTTGCCAATAAACAGCAGCGTCCCCCCCAGTACGACCCAACGCACGTAGGGCTTAAATCGAGCCAGAAGAGACTTGAAGACAAGCATAGGGGTTATGGATTAGGGGAAAAGCGGCGGGTTAGCAGCAGGTGAGGGGGCTGAAAAATCTTGCCCCGTGGGCTGGTAGCTACGAACGATGCGACCAAAACTGTGCAACTGGGCGGCGTAGGTGCGGCTGATCGGATCGCTGGCGTCGCTGAGGGAGTCTAGCCCTATCCCGTTTCGCCCTTGATCTTTACCAGAGCTATGCAAGTAGCGATCGCCCCCGAGATAAAGCGCTACATGGGTAATGCGCTCAGCCGTACTAAAGAAAATTAAGTCTCCGGGTTGCCGCTGTGCCGGGTCAAGGGGTTGGGCAAAGGCGGCTTGCTGATAAGCATCGCGGGGCAGACGAATGCCAGCGGTGGCAAAGGCTGTTTGCACCAAACCCGAACAGTCATAGTCAGGCCCAAGGGTGCCGCCCCACAAATACTGGTTTGGCTGGTTGAGAGCAGCTTCGGCAAAGGCGATAACTTGAGGCAGGCGGGTTTGAATGGTGGCGGCTGATAAAACAGGGGCTTGATAGGGTTGCTGGGTTGGCTGCAGGTATGGCCAGTCTGAAAGGGGAAGCCAGCCCGGATAGTCATCTTCTGCCAACCGTACGGCGATCGCCGTTTCGACTACTCTCAGCAAGCGCAAATGACGACCGCCAGCCGCTTGAGTCACTAGGCTATCAGCCGCAGGGGTTTTGTACAGGTTGAGATCCTGCTGGCAAACATACTCGCCAGCAACATTTGCGATCGCGGCTTTAACCTCTGCCAGCCAAACCATACCCCTTATTCCCCAGCACCCTGATCGCCAAACAGACCCCGTAATGTCCAGTGATCATATCAGCTTGCTGTTCAGCCGCAACTATTTACCGCTATAACCACAAGCGTTGAAATACTTCAATGGCGGCAAGTCGCGGCCAGAGAAGCTTTCCTTCTGTCCGCCGCTCTCAGCCTTCAGCCTTTAGCGATAACGCTATAGCCGTTGATTTTTCGGGCTTAGCAGCTACCATGGCGAGGGTACAGAGAAACAGCGCAACTTAACTTTAATGGTGAGCTTACCCGCAACAGCCGACAATAAAGAGATTAGACAGTCACTCAGCTGATATTTATTTGGTTATGTCTTCAACGCTTTCTGTTTCAATGCCTGCTGTTAACAATACTGATCGCAGCGCGATCGCGCCCTTGCAGGTGCCTGATCGGTTGCTGCTAGGCCCAGGCCCTTCCAACGCAGATCCGACGGTGGTAGCGGCGATGAATCATCAGCCCATTGGCCACCTTGATCCGGCCTACCTGCAAATGATGGATGAAGTGCAAACGCTGCTGCGCTATGCTTGGCAAACCCGTAACCCCATGACTTTTCCAATTGCGGGCACCGGATCAGCCGCGATGGAAGCAACGCTAGCCAATACGGTTGAACCCGGCGATAAAGTGCTGGTGGGTGTGAAGGGGTATTTCGGCCATCGCCTGGTTGATATGGCAAGTCGCTATCAGGCGGATGTTTCTACCTTGCATAAGCCCTGGGGAGAAGTTTTCAGCCTTAGTGAGCTAAGGCAGGGCTTAGAAACCCATCGTCCCCAAATTTTAGCCCTGGTTCATGCTGAAACCTCGACAGGGGTTTGCCAACCTTTAGAAGGCGTGGGTGAACTCTGTCGTGAATTTGACTGCTTGCTGTTGGTCGATACGGTGACCAGCCTGGGCGGGGTGCCTATTTTTCTAGACGAATGGGGGGTTGATTTAGCCTATAGCTGTAGCCAAAAAGGGCTAAGCTGCCCACCGGGTATTTCGCCTTTTACCCTGAGTTCGCGGGCAGTGGAGAAGCTACAGCAGCGAGCGGCTAAAGTGCCCAACTGGTATCTCGATGCTACGTTACTGGCTAAGTATTGGGGGCGCGATCGCACCTATCACCATACAGCCCCAGTCAACCTCACCTTTGCCCTGAGAGAAGCCCTGCGACTGCTGGCAGAAGAAGGACTAGAAGCCCGCTGGCAGCGGCACCAGCAAACGGCTCAAAAGCTGTGGACAGGTCTAGCTGACCTGGGTTTGACCTGTCATGTAGATGCGGCCTATCGTTTGCCCACGCTAACGACGGTGCGTGTCCCCGATGGTGTGGAGGCAAAAGCTGTGATTCGTCAACTGCTGACGGAATACAACCTGGAAATTGGGGGTGGCCTAGGAGAACTAGCTGGTAAGGTTTGGCGGATTGGCCTTATGGGGCATAACAGCCAGCCGGAAAAAGTAGAAACGCTGCTCCATGCCTTAAAGCAGGTTTTGGCAGTCTGATAGCTGAAGCGCTACTTGATATCGCTAAAGGCAGAAGTGAGAGGGCAGCATGTCCAATTTTCTGGCAGAGGCTTTCAGCCGTTGAAATGTCTCGGCGCTTGTGGCTATGGCGATACCAGCCTGCAATAGAAAATCCTGACTGCCGCTTTTTGCCTGCTGTCTTTTGTTGCAACTAAGACCCAATCAAGCACGGAATAGCATGGGCAGAAGGGGCAAATCGCTTGTAGGTGGGCGCTATTTGATCTGCTAGGTACTGGGCATCGCGGGCAATTCCCGAAAAGCGCCCCGACCCCCAGGTATACAGCCAGGGCAAACCGAGAAAATATAGCCCCCGCACAGGCGTGACGCCGCGATTGTGGCTGGGGTAGCCTTTGCCATCAAACACGGGTACCTCAATCCAGCTAAAGTCGGTGCCATATCCAATAGACCAGATGACGGTGCCGATATTAGCGGCAGCATAATCTAACGTGGCTACGGTTTCTTTTGGTTGCCAAACAGGCTGATAAGGTGGCTCGGTTGGCGCGTCAATTTGGTTTTGGGCAATAAATTTATCAATTGTTTGCTTGATGCTTGCGGCGACAGCATCGGCTTGGTCGAGGTTTTGCTTGAGATTGGCTTGAAACTGAAGCTGGTAGCCCTGAATATGCTGAAGTCTGCCGTAAAGCTGCATACCTTCTAGCGCAAATTGGCGCAGATCAATTTCGCGGCCACCATCGCGCCCGGTGACGTAGTGGTTAGTTTTGTGACGGGCTTGCTCTTTTTGCGGATGGCGATCGATGGGGATGTCGTAGTAGCCCATTTCTGCCAGCCAGTCCACCACGTCTTTGCCTCGGTAGCGGCGCGGCGATCGCGGCGCACTACCCACACAAAGATGCACCTGCTTGCCAGCTAAGTGCAAATCTTCAGCAATTTGACAGCCCGACTGCCCCGTACCGACCACTAAAACGGCTTTATCCGGCAAAGATTGAGGATTTTTGTAGGCCGACGAATGGATTTGAACCACATCTGGCGACAGTCGCTCAGCCATTCGCGGAATTTTAGGGGTATGGTAGCCGCCGACTGCAATGACCACTTGATCGGCGGTGAACTCCCCTATAGAGGTGCTCACTTCAAAGCGGCCTCTGTTTTGGCGCACCCGCAAAACTTCGACGCCTTCTTTCAAGGGGGGATTGAAAGCGGCGACATAGTCTTCAATGTATTGCACAATCTGGTCGCGCTGCATGAAGCCATCGGGATTGTCACCCCGGTAGGGATAGCCCGGTAAGCGACACTGCCAGTTGGGGGTAACTAGGCAAAAGCTATCCCAACGCTGAGAACGCCAGGAATGGGCAATTTTATGCTTCTCCAAAACCAGATGGTCAATGCCGCGCGCTTGCAGGCAATAGCTGATTGACAGCCCCGCCTGTCCGCCACCGACGATCAAAACGCGATAGTGCGCGGTCATAGACAAACTCCAGGAAGCGCCAACGTTAATTGCACCATAAGAGCTGGCTGAAGCGGCTCCTGTATGTTCAGTTACAAATTAGGGGAATCTGCATCTAAAGACAGGCAAGCCCTACTTTCTGCAGGGCTAAATCATCCTGACCTATCACTTTCGATAGGGGGGAGAAAGGGCGATCGCCGTTTACTTCCTTTCAACGCTGAGTTGGCCTATTCATTAGGGTAGACGTGGGCGTTTTGTAACGCTAGATACGGGAGACATCAAACCAGGCGTCTAAGGTGCTGAAAAGCGATATCGACTTTTAAGTCGCTAAGCGCAACCTCTTTTAAGGAATTCATACCATGCCTGAAGTAACCACTCCTGCCCACAAAGCTGGTGACTTCTTTGTTGATTACGAAGAGAAAGTTTTTCCCGACGTCCAAGCCGAGCCGGGTGAAAAGGCGCTTGTCACGTTTCACACCGTCGCTTTTGAAGGTTCAATTGGTTTGGTGAACCTGCTGCAGGCAACTCGCCTGATCCGCAAAGGGTTTGAAACATCTGTTTTGCTCTATGGCCCCGGTGTCACCCTCGGCGTTCAGCGGGGTTTTCCCAAAATTGGCGATGAGTCTTTTCCGGGGCATCAAGCAATGAACAATCAGCTGATCAAAGTGATGGAGGAAGGCGGTAAAGTCTATGCTTGCCGCTTTGCCCTGCAAGCCCTTTACGGTCACGGCGAACCTTCTCTCATCCCCGGCATCCGCCCAATCAATCCGCTCGATGTGTTGGATCTGGTATTGCTGCACCGCAAGGAAGGCGCTTTCATTCTCGACACCTGGACTATGTAACGGTTCTCTAAATGCCCAGGCTTTGTCTTCCGAGTAGATTACATTTGAACCGGAGACAGAGCCTGCGGATCCGTTCTTGGCGTCTGCCGTCGATTGGTTGATTGTGTTTTTCTCCCTGTAAAAGTCTTTGCCCAGGTCATGGCTATGGACTACACCAAAACAGTTCGAGCCGCCGCCGCTCAGTTCAGCCCAGTGCTGCACAGTCGCGACGGCACAACCGAAAAAGTATTAGAAGCGATCGCTCAAGCTGCTCAGTCAGGCGTGCAGCTGATCGTCTTTCCCGAAACGTTTATCCCGTACTATCCTTATTTTTCCTTCGTACAGCCCCCTGTGCTGATGGGCAAAGCCCACCTGCAACTCTACGAGCAAGCGGTTGAAGTCCCCAGCCCGGTCACAGATGCGCTCAGTCGGGCGGCTCGTTCTTATCAAATGGTGGTAGTGGTGGGCATTAACGAACGAGAGGGGGGTTCGCTCTATAACACCCAGCTTCTCTTTGATGCCGACGGCACCCTGCTGTTAAAGCGGCGCAAAATCACGCCAACATATCACGAACGAATGGTTTGGGGGCAAGGCGATGGATCGGGGCTAACGGTGCTAGAGACTGCCGTTGGCCGGGTGGGAACTTTGGCCTGTTGGGAACATTACAACCCCCTTGCCCGCTTTACTTTGATGGCTCAGCATGAGCAAATTCACTGCGGCCAGTTTCCGGGGTCAATGGTAGGACAAATCTTTGCCGATCAAATGGAAGTGACCATGCGCCACCATGCGCTAGAGTCTGGCTGCTTTGTGGTCAATGCCACCGGGTGGCTCACGGCTGAGCAAAAGCAGCAAATTACCCCCGACGAAAAGCTGCAAAAAGTGCTCAGTGGCGGTTGCTACAGCGTCATTATTAGCCCTGAAGGGGTTCCCCTGTGTGAGCCAATTACTAGCGGAGAAGGCTTAGCGATCGCTGACCTTGACTTTTCCCTCATTACCAAGCGCAAACGCATGATGGACTCGGTTGGTCACTATGCTCGCCCCGACCTGCTACAGCTCAAACACACCACCCAGCAGTGGTCAGTTCTCGCGGCAGCTCCGCCACCGCCCCTAGCCGAACCGCCCACCCCTCAGCCCGAAGCCGAAATGACCGAGACATATGAATAAACAACGTCTGATTACCGAACTGCAAAGCCACGGTCTGAAACTAATCGATCCAACCGTAGGGGCTTCTGGTCGCAAAGGCGGCGCTGGCCCCTCTGATCACAAAGCCATCACGCTTGAAGGCACCACAATTATGGTGCCGATTTACACCGAGACAGCCGCCCAATCGCCTTACACCGCCCATATCCAGCCCGATCGCTCGATTCAGCTTGAAAAGGGCAATGGCGCGATCGCCCCGATTGCTTTTCCCCAGCAGCCCCAGTTCTACAGCCTCAGCACCGCCGAGGGCGTCCCCTACTGGAAAATTGCCCTACTCCATAGCCACGACGTTTTAGCGACGACGGTGCTGCAAACCTGTATGCGCTACCGCGATCCAGCCACCGCCTGCCAGTTTTGCGCGATTGAAAAATCCCTAGAAGCCGATCGCACTCTGGCGCGTAAAACACCGGAGCAATTGGCCGAAGTGGCCGAAGCGGCTGTGCGTTTAGACGGTGTCAAACACATGGTAATGACCACTGGCACGCCCCATACTCGCGATCGCGGTGCCGCCTATCTGGCAGAATGTGCCCAGGCGATCAAAGCGCGGGTGAATTTGCCGATTCAAGCCCAGTGCGAACCCCCAGATGATTTTGTCTGGTTTGAGCGGATGCAGGCAGCCGGAATTGATAGCTTAGGCATGCACCTAGAAGCCGTAGATCCGGCAGTTCGAGCGCAGATAATGCCAGGAAAAGCCGAAGTGCCACTGTCCAAGTATTTCGACGCCTTTGCGGCGGCTGTCGAGGTGTTTGGCTGGGGTCAGGTCAGTACCTATTTGCTGGCGGGGCTAGGGGACAGTTTAGAAATGCTGGTAGAAGCGTGCGATCGCTTAATTAACCTGGGCGTTTATCCCTTTGTGGTGCCGTTTGTCCCCATTACAGACACTCCGCTAGCGAACCATCCAGCCCCTAGTAGCGACTTTATGTTTGCGCTATACCAAAAGGTCGGTAGCCAGTTACAAGCGGCAGGTCTGTCTTCAGCAGCGATCAAAGCAGGGTGTGCAAAATGTGGAGCCTGTTCAGCCTTATCTACCTTTGAAAAATAAGCCGATGCTAGGCTGGTAAGCACACCTGCTGACAGCTCTAGCCTCCTGAGTGTTTTGATATGGCAAATCTCAAGCGCACCCGTGAAGACATTCTCGAATCGGTGATTGATACCATTCATCGCAAAGGGCTAACAGCTACCGGACTCAGCGAACTCTTTAGCCTGAGTGGGGCATCCTCCGGCAGTTTTTACAACTACTTTGCCTCTAAACAAGCCCTAGGGCATGCGCTGATTGACTTTGAATGGCGCAAGCTACAAAAAAATATTTTAGAACCAGCGGCGGCTCAGGGAACCTCTGCGATCGACCAGCTTTTTTGGATTTTGGCAACCCTAGAGCAAAAACAATATCAGGAGCCTTTTTGTGGAGGATGTTTGCTAGGAAATCTAATTGTGGATTTAGTGGAGCAAGATGCCAGCTTCCGAGAGCACTTGCAAGCGGTCTTTAGCCAGTGGGAAAGCGCCCTAGCTCAGATCCTCTGGCAAGCGCAAACCCAGTTGAAAGCTGACGTCAACCCCAATCTGCTAGCCGAGCAAATCATGACAGTCCTAGAAGGGGCGATGCTGATGGGCAAGCTGCATCGCAGCCCCGCTCGACTCAACCGCAGCTTTGATATTGCGCGTCAACTGCTGACTTCAGCGCTTCAAGAACCTACCTACCCAGCCAGCAACCCAAACCCTCAGCACCGGGCGGCGGTGAGCCAGACTGCTCCCGTGACGCAGCCTTGACCCCAAACAGCTATAACCCTCTCGGAGTCACCCAGTCGCCCCCGATCAGCCACAAAGTAGCCATCTATACAGATTTTCAAATGTTTTTTCCGTCTAATCGAAATAGATAGAACATTCTATTTGCAATCACTAAATTCAGCTTATGTCAGATTCTGCAACGGTCACCACCCACGTCAAAGCTCCCCTTACCCCCATCCCGGCTGAGGGTCTAAAAGAACTCGGAGAAAAGAACCGAGCTAACCCAGCCGATAAAACCCTCAAGGTCAAAACGGTTTGTGAAGGTAAGTTTCGCAGCTTGAACTACGCCCGTGATTTAGAGGCGTTTGTAATTGATGAACCACCTGTTTTGCTGGGAGACAACACTGCCCCTAACCCTTCTGAAATCGTCTTAGGAGCTTTTGGTTCTTGCCTAGCCGTCGGTCTACAGGCCAATGCCGCCGCCCGCGGCATCACCCTAACCAAACTAGAGATCTACCTAGAAGGCGACATCAACATCACCAGCACCTGGGGCACTGGAGAACTGGCTAAGCCGCAAGCAGGTTTTACCGATGTTCGGGTCAAGGTGGATATTGATGGCGACGCCAGCCGCGAAGTTTTAGCCGAGATGGTTGCCCACGCCAATGAGTGGTCGCCCGTTTCCGCCACCCTGCGCAATCCCATGCCAGTTCAGGTAGACATGGCTGAGTAAGCTACTTAGCAGAACCATAGCTCGATGGACTCTAAGGTGAAGTTCTGTAGCTCAAGTTTGTTCACGCTTCAGAGCCACCGTGCCTTTCCCCAGCCAACGCCGCCAAAAGATTCAGCCCAATTCACCATGCCAACGCTTCCCCCATCCCTATCAGAAACCACCGCCACCTTAGAGTCCGCAACTGCGGCCATTCGTGAGGTCGTCACGCAGCGGCTGAGCGCCAAAGTACAAGACATTGACTTGAAGGGTGAATATCCCGCCCAAATTATGCACCAACTGGGCAGGGCTGGAGCTTTTGCGCATGGGGTTGCCCCAGCCTACGAAGGCACAGGGCTGGGATTAAAAGCGGCCATTCAATCGATTGAAGAGATTTCGCGGGTTTGTTTGTCAACAGGTTTTATTAGCTGGTGCCAGATTGCCTGTACCTGGTATTTACAAAATACAGACAACCAAACCCTGCAAGCCAATCTGCTGCCAGATATTGCGACCGGGCGCAAGCTAGCAGGCACAGGGTTATCTAACCCGATGAAGCATTTTGCTGACATTGAAAAAATTGCGCTTGTTGCAGAACCCGTGGCCGGCGGTTATTGCCTCAATGGTTTGCTCCCTTGGGTGTCTAATTTGGGGCCGGGGCATATCTTTGGCATTGCGGCCAAGCTAGTAGACAGCGATGACTATCTGATGGCCTTGGTGTCAGACGATTTAGCAGGCATGACGTTGCGTTGCAATGCCCATTTTATTGCCCTCGAAGGCACGGGAACCTATAGCTGCGTTTTTCGCAATGTGTTTGTGCCAGAGTCTATGGTGTTGGCAGTTCCTTGCGACGCCTATGTCAATCGCATTCGGCCTGGATTTATTTTGACCCAGGTGGGAATGGGACTAGGGCTAGCAGATAGCTGCGTTGAGCTAATGCGGCGCTCTAATCAGCGGCTCGGTCACGTCAATCGCTTTTTAGACGATCAGGCAGACGATATTGCGGCGGATGTGGCGATGGCTCGCGATCGCACCTATGCCTTAGCCGATCAGCTTAATCAAGTTGAGGGAGCAGTCGATACGCAACTAACCCGCGAAATCATCCAAGCCCGGATTGCGGCTGCAGAACTGTCTTTAAGAGCCTCTCAGGCAGCTATGTTACACGCCGGGGCGCGGGCTTATATTCACGGCAGTCCGGCAGAGCGTAAATTACGCGAAGCCTATTTCGTTGCGATTGTGACGCCAGCCTTAAAGCATCTCAAAAAAATGCTTTTGGCGCTGCAAGAGCCAACGCTAGCACCCGCCCTTTAGCGCTCAGAAGCTAGCTTTAACCAAAAACGGTTTGTAGACAGTTACGACCAAGCGGCCTTCAGTCAAGGGGTAAGAGCAGTCTATGGTTTCACTATCAGCGTCAACCGCAAGCCAGCGATGGCACAGCCTTTCTTGTCAGCAAGGCGATCTGGCAGACCTGAACGTGCGCTGTTTGATTTGTGGTAGCTTTCACGCCACCCAAGCACACTGGCAGTTCATGGCTGAAATGCCGCAAGATCCGGCAGCCTTGATAGACGACTTAGTCAAAATGCGGCTGTACTCACCTCAGGCGCTGACGGTGGCCGAGTCAATGACGCAAGCAGAACTGCGAACGGCGCTGTTTGTCAAGATGACGGCGAAGGGTAGCCCCAAGCGAGAGCGACTGGTGTTAGATCTGATTCAACTGGCTGGGGGGCTAGATGAAGCCTTTGCTGCCGCTTTTGGGCCGCAGGCGGGTCAGTTTTTTAGCGATGCCCAGCGGGTCAGCCAGTTTACCCGCCGCCAGTTTCTGCAAAACATTGCGGTGGGAGCCGCTTTAGTCTCTTTGGCCAATTGCGCTCAAGCACCCCAGTCGGAAGAGTCAGCGCCAGAATCACCGCCGCCGCCCACCACCGGAGAGCTAGAAAAGACAGATTTGCAGATTGCCTTCTTGCCAATTACCTGTGCAACGCCCATTATCATGTCGGCTCCTTTAGGCTTTTACCAAAAGCATGGGCTGAATGTGACGCTGATGAAATATGCCAGTTGGTCAGTGGTGAGGGATGCGGCGATCGCAGGTGAATTAGACGCCTACCACATGCTGGCTCCAATGCCCATTGCCATGTCGTTAGGGTTAGGTTCGACGCCGTTTCAGGTGAAGCTAGCCAGTATTGAAAACAACAACGGCCAGGGAATTGCCGTGGCCAAAAAGCATTTGGGCGCTATCAACGGCCCTGCCGACTTCAAGGGCATGACGATTGGCATTCCCTATGACTATTCCAATCACAACTTGCTGCTGCGCTATTACCTGGCCTCTGGTGGACTCGACCCCGACAACGATGTCAAGCTGCTGATTTTGCCGCCTCCCGATGCGATCGCCAAAATGTCTACCGGGCAAATTGACGCCTTCATCTTGCCCGACAACTTTACCCAGCGGGTTGTCTTTGACGATATTGGCTTTATCCACTTGCTCACCAAAGATCTCTGGCCAGGGCATCCCTGCTGTGCCTTTGTCGCTGCCCAAAACTGGATTGACGAATACCCCAACACGTTCCGGGCGCTGAATAAAGCCATCATTGACGGAGCCAACTATGCCAACAACCCGGCTAATCGTCAGGAAATTGCCGCCGCCATTGCTCCACGCGAGTATCTTAACCAGCCTGTAGAAGTGCTCGAAGCCGTCATGACGGGCAACTTTGCCGACGGTCAGGGCAACACCTTTGAAATTCCCGATCGAATTAACTTTGACCCCTACCCCTGGAAGAGTTTTGCAAGCTGGATTTCTACGCAATTGGTGCGCTGGAATTACATGCCCGTCGAAAAGGCTAACTACGATGAGATTGGCGATCAGGTTTTTCTCACCAACCTAGCCCGCGAACTGGCTGAAGAGTTAGGCGCAGATCCGCCACAAGAACTTTCGCGGATTGAAAATCTGAAATTTGCTGACTTTGACCCCAGCCAGCCTGAGGCTTACTTACAAAAACAGCGTCAGCAATACGGTGTCTAAGCGTGACGAGGTATCTTGATGTCGTTAAAACGGTATAGCTTTGAACTGGCGCGATCGCACTCCGATATTCGAGCGTATTTTCGCCTGCGGCAGGCAATTTTTTGTGAAGAACAAAGGCTTTTTACAGCGCACGACGAAGACGAGCTTGATGAGCGTGCCTACCCGATTATTGCAGTAGAAAACGAAATGATTGCAGGCAGACGAGTGGTGGGCGTGGTGCGCATCTACGAAGCCCAGCCCCGACTCTGGTATGGGGGACGATTAGGCGTGCATCCGGCTTATCGGCGGGTGGGGCGAATTGGTCAAGGGCTAATTCACAAAGCTGTCACCACGGCAAACACCTGGGGCTGCGATCGCTTTCTAGCCACCGTTCAACTGCAAAACGTGCGCTTCTTTCGGCGGCAGCACTGGCAATCGCTAGAAGAAATTACGATTTGCGATCGCCCCCACCATCTGATGGAAGCTGACTTAGCCTACTATCCCCCCACGACAGAAATGCGACCGGGGCAGGCGATGGCGCTGCTGCGATCGCGGCAGGTTTCCTAATGCTGGCAGCACTGGCTACTGAATTGCGGCAAACCCTCGGCCTGCGCCAAAAGCAAGATATTCAGGCTATTGCCCAGCGCTTGCCTGGGGTAAATGCAGACACGTCGGTTTTACTGGGGGACGACTGCGCCGCGATTGCCGACGGTTCGGGCTATTTGCTCTTAGCAGCAGAAGGCATTTGGCCCACTTTAGTCGAAACCGATCCCTGGTTTGCGGGCTGGTCGTCTGTTTTAGTGAACGTTAGCGACATTTACGCCATGGGTGGGCGACCGCTGGCAGTCGTCGATACGCTGTGGAGCCAATCAGCAGCGGCAGCAGCGCCCTTATGGGATGGCATGATTGCAGCAGCGCAGACGTTTGCCGTGCCGATTGTAGGAGGGCATACGAGCTGCCGCAGTCCTTACAATGCGCTTTCGGTTGCTATTCTCGGTCGGGCGCAAGCACTCATTAGCAGCTTTAAGGCGCAACCCGGCGACACTTTGCTACTGGTGAGTAACTTTCGCGGCAAAGCCCATCCAGACTATCCCTTTTGGGACGCAGCCACTCAGGCAGACCCCGTCGATCTGCGATCGCATTTGAACTTACTGCCCCAATTAGCCGAGGCCGGACTTTGCGATGCTGGCAAAGACATCAGCATGGGTGGCCTTTTAGGGACGCTGCTGATGCTGCTAGAAACCTCTGGCTGCGGCGCGATCTTACAGCTTGACCAGGTTCCGTATCCAGCGGTATTGTCACTAAAACGATGGTTGCTGAGCTTTCCTAGCTATGGCTTTTTGCTGAGTGTTCGACCCCACGTTGTCAGCCAGATACAAAAGATATTTACGGCACAGGATCTAATCTGCGCTGCGGTTGGAACCGTCACCAGCGATCGCCTTTTGACGCTAACGCTCAAAGGAGAATCGGATTGCTTTTGGGATCTCAATCAAACAGCCCTGACGGGGTTTGGAGCCAGCTAGGATGAGCCTAACGTACCGCATTGCGCTACTGACCTATTCCACCCAGCCCAGAGGCAGTGTGATTCATACGTTAGAACTCGCCAATGCCCTTTGCGCCCTGGGGCATGCCGTCTGCGTCTATGCGCTCGATAAAGACGGCAGCGGCTTTGACTGGGACTTAAACTGCGAGTGCTGTCTGATTCCGGCTCGGCCTGCTCCGGCCTCAATTGATCAGCTGATCCACCAACGCATTCAAGAATTTGTCGCGGCTTTCAGCCAGTGCGATCGCCGCTATGACCTCTACCACGCCCAAGACTGTATTGGAGCCAACGCTTTGGTGCAGCTGCGGCAAAACCACCCCGGCTTTGGCCCAATTGTCCGCACTGTGCATCATATCGAAGATTTTCAAAGCCCCTACTTACAGCACTGTCAGGAGCAGTCTATTCGTCTGCCAGATTTATGTCTGTGTGTCAGCGATCGCTGGCAGCAAGTACTCCAGCAAGACTACGCCATTGCCGCGCCTAAAGTGCTCAACGGGGTCAATCTCAAGCGCTTTTCTCCTCAGCGCAGCGGCCAAGAAGCGGTTCTGCGCCAGCGATACGGCTTAGCTGAAGGGCCCATTTTTTTAACAGTCGGTGGCATTGAACCGCGCAAAAATTCAATCGGTCTGCTGCAAGCCTTTGCCCAAGTGCTGGCGCAGGTACCCACAGCCCAACTGGTCATTGCCGGGGGCGCTACCCTGTTTGACTATCAGCCCTATCGGCAGCAGTTTTTTCATCTAGCCGAGCAGTTGGGGCTGGCGGTTGGCAAATCGCTGATCTTACCGGGCGTCATTGCCGAAGCTGATCTGCCTGCCCTCTATCGCAGTGCCGATGTGTTTGTCTTTCCTTCGCTTAAAGAAGGGTGGGGCTTGGTGATCTTAGAAGCGATCGCCTCTGGGCTACCCGTGATCACCGCTCGTCAGCCTCCGTTTACCGAATTTCTCTCCCCCAACCAAGCCTGCCTGGTAAATCCGCAAGATCCTAGCGCTATTGCCACAGCCATGATGCAGTTGCTCAATCCTCAAGTCGCTCAGTTTATCGTCCGCAATAGCCAGCGAATTTTGCTGCAATACGCTTGGCGACGCTCAGCGGCGTTACATCTAGACGCCTATGCCAAACTGGTACCCGTTGCCCTACCTCGTTAAATTCACAGGGTTAAAACCAATGCCTGAAATTCGCTTTCAAATTCAATGGCCTGACGGTGCAGAAGAAGTTTGCTATTCGCCCTCGTTGGTGGTGAAAGACTATTTTGAGCCAGGTCAAACCTACGAATTAGCCGACTTTGTCCAGCGATCGCGCACAGCTTTACAAATTGCCAGCGATCGCGTCTTAGCCAAATACGGCAGACCTTGCGGGTTAGCTTTGGGGCAGCTCCAACACATCGAAGCCACAGCAGCCCAGTACCAGCAGCTAGCCGATCCTCAAGTTCGGGTGGTTCAGTTTCGCTAGCAGGCCAAAAAGCAATCTTGCATCAGGCAAAGGGCAGAAGGAAAGCTTTGCTATCAGGCGCTTGCAGCTATTTGATCGGCTCAGCGCTTGTGGTTACAGCCAAAGCAGCAAACGCTTCAACCCGCCAATGCTCCCTTCACTTAGCCCGATTCAGTTGCTCATCAGCCCAGACAGTTTAGCCATCAGAGCCAAATTCTCTTAGGATCTCCTCATAACACACCGCTAGAGGCACGATCCATCATGGGCTTAAAAGAGCGTATTACCGAAGACATCAAAGCCGCCATGAAGGCAAAGGACAAAATTCGGCTAGAAACCGTCCGCAGCATCAAAAAAGTCATTATTGAAAAAGAGTCTAGCGTGCGCCCCCAAGGCCAGGAAGCCCTGACCGAAGCGCAAGAACTCGAAGTTTTAACCCAACTGGCCAAACAAAGACGCGACGCGATCGCGCAATACCAGCAAGCAGGCCGAGCAGAATTAGCCGAACAAGAAGCCCAAGAACTGGCCATTTTAGAAGAATACCTGCCGCAGCAGCTTGCCGATGAGGAAATTGCGGCTGTAGTTGATCAAATTATTGCCAGCGCAGGCGCTAGCTCCCCCAAAGACATGGGTAAGGTGATGGGGCCTGCCATGCAACAGCTTAAAGGCAAAGCCGACGGCAAAAAAGTTCAAGATATCGTCAAAGCCAGACTCGCTGGCTAATGGGGCAGCCTCTGGCACCGCTCACCAGAACCCCAAACCCCAAACCTTGCCAAACAATCAAACACCAGCCAATTTTGCCGAAATCTTCACAAAACTGGCCTTTACGCTTATTTTTGTCAAACTATCGGGAAACCTGGTTTTGCCCTTTGTAATCTATCGTCAGTAACACTAACCACTAGGCGGGTTACGCCATTTGCAGCCGATACCCTCTTTTCGGCTAACTTTAGCGTCATTTGAATTTAAGGATTGTCTATGAAACGTCTTCACTCAATTGCCACTGGACTGCTGAGCATGGGCTTTGCTGCCGTCAGCTTACCCGCGCTAGCCCAACCTCAAATTGCCAGCGGCGATCGCTATTTAGATAATATTGACGGAGCCGAATGTTTGGCTCGCGCTGATGCCTTTGTTGATAGCTTAGAAATTGAAAGCAGCGGCGGCGAAATTGACCGTACTGGCTACTTCAACGATGGTGTTTTTCGCATTCTCTGTTACGACTACGGCAGCTATAGCATGGTGGTCGTTTTTGCGGCGCACGACGAATCGGCAGAAGTCGCTACCGATTTCATGCGCTACGCACTCGATTCAATTGATTACTAACGCTATTTTTGCGTTTTAGCACCCCGCACTGAATGAACTGAGCCACGCGGCTCACTTAGTAGCAGCCCTAAAGCTGAAAATTCATATCAGTCGGGGTGCCCCAAACACTTGAGAGTCTCTAGCGTAACAGCCGTTCGCCGTGGGCATAAATTTCGCGGGCATAGCTCGACCAGGGAGCCGTCTGGTTAGCGCGAAAACAGCTAGCCTGAAGCAGCAGATTATATAACAGCGCTTCGCGGTAGCGGGGCTGACGGGTCATGGCCTCGTCTGTAGTGCCCTTTTCTGACCGAATACTGCGATGAAAATGGGCGCTCAAGCGATGCATCGGTTCGCTAGCTGCGATAGAAAAGGGCGCTTTGAGCGGCGGGGCTATCTGTTCCAGATCAAAGCCCGCTTTCGGTGCAGATACCCGACAAACCGGATAATCGGCTTCCTCAAAGCCAGTCGCCGCCAAGGCATTTAGGTACTCCGTTCCAGTAAAGCCAGCCACTTGCTGCTGTTGCTGTAGTTCGTGCCAGGTACGCTTAAATGCGCCTGGAAAGCGGTTCATCATCTGGCTGCTTTCACTAGGGGCTGACTGGATCACCAGCGGTAGCGCGGTTGCCGAAGTTTGAGCCAATTGCTTGGCGGTTGTATAGGGCTGCATCTGGCTCACAGCGGCAGCGTCTTCACCATTGCTAATCAAAAGCGTAATCGACTCACAAGCTCCAGCACTGTCTTTCACCTCTAGGCGATGGGGAAGATGCGGGTGAGAGAGCGGAGCCGTCGTCAAACGCTCCAGGCTAGATTGCGTTACCAGCAGCCACTGATAGCCACAGTTGCGCAAAGCTTTGACTAGGGCATAAAGTCCGTCTGGCGTAGGGGGCAAATCTGCCTCAGGGAGTGAAAATCCCCTGACCCGCGCCAGAGCCGCCAAGCCAAAAACCGCAGCAAAATGATGCTGCCACGCTTGAATTTGTAGCTGCAAGTCAGGAATTGGAATTCTAGAAGCAGGTGCATAACTCCAGAATGTTCCCAGCCATTCAACGTTGGGCTGATAGAGCGGTTCACAGGTGATTCGCTTCAGCTTGGCAAGAACATCCTGTCGTCCCATCCGCTGCAAGCCCCACAGCAAAGTCCCGGAGCAGTCCAGCAAAATGCGGGGGTAGCAACCCTGAGTCACCAGTTCTGGCACAAAGTCACCCATGCGGCCATAGCAGTACATTAGCGGCCCTACCTGGTGGTTGTCCCCTTCAAAGGGATGCTCAAACATATACTGCAGGTAGCTCACTAGCTGCCCTTTAGGGCCTGTCGGCACCATCGGCTGATGCATATGCAGCGCGATCGCAAAACCCGCCGATACCGGATGAGGGGGCAAAAATTGAGCCGATTGGCTAGGCCGACGGCGAGTCACCGCTTGAATGGTAGACTCCCAGCCTGAAATGTTGGGCAAGCCATCCACTAACTCTGGAAGGGGCATCGAAAAGGCAGGCACAGCAGCGGTCATAGCAGCTTGGAGAAGCGATTAACTTTGTTGCAATACTTAAGAACTTATAAAGTTCTACTCTCTTAAAGTGTCTCACTCCTGGAGCTTTTGTGATTGAGAAGGCTCTATCTTTAACTTTGATTTAAATTAAGTTGCACAACGTAATAAACTACGGGCGATCGCGGCTAGAACAACGGCTACTACAGCTCAAAACCGATCAGGCCAAGGGCGATCGCCGTAGAGTTCAGGCTTAGCTTGATAATGCTGGCAAGTCCCACACGGGCCAACAGGATTAACGGCACAGCGCAAATAAGGGGAACGGGCATTGAACTGGCAAGAAAGATCGCCCACGGTGTAGCTTGGCGGCTCCCCATAACAGCGATCGCGGCTACGTTCAGCTAGAGCACTCAGCCCCCTAGCCGCTACCGATTCCATTGCCAGCGCCAGTTGCGCTTGAGTCCGGTGTCTGGCTTGTCGCCCAACCCACCAAGAGAGCAATGCTGGCGAAATTCCAATCAAAATAATGAACGCCACAATCGTCATGGACAGCCCCGGAAAGCTTCGTTCTTTCATCGTAACCCAGCCTATTGGAGGATTAATTTGCCCTCACCCTTGGCTCAATCCGCAATGGGCAGGCTCGGCTTGATAGCCCAACGACTCGCCAAGCCGCTGCTGCGCCTACCTCAGCAAAAGCCTAGGTACAACCCCAGCCAGTGGGTTCGTTAACCGAGCAAATCACCCGTTTCTTGCAGAGCGTGCAGACGATGATAAAGTCCACCTTGCTGCAAAAGCTCAGCATGACTCCCTACCTCTAGAATGCGACCCTGATCGAGCACGATAATTTTGTCAGCCTCACGCACGGTACTCAGACGGTGAGCAATAATCAGCGTGGTGCGCGTGCCTAAAATGTTCCGCATGGCTAACTGAATCGATCGCTCAGATTCGTAATCTAGGCTAGACGTAGCCTCGTCAAACACCAGCACGTCTGGATTGACCAAGAGCGCCCGGGCAATACCCAAACGCTGGCGTTGCCCACCCGAAAGCCGAACTCCCCGTTCGCCCACCACCGTACGGTAGCCCTGGGGCAATAGATGAATAAACTCATTGACGCGGGCAATCTGACAAGCCGCTTCAATTTGTTCCCAGCTAGCAGTGGGGCTACCGTAGGTGAGGTTGTCTAGCAGCGTGCCGTTAAACACGTCTACTTCCTGATGCACAATGGCTAAGCGCTGCCGATAGGCAGTTACATTTAGGCGGCGAATATCTTCACCATCTATCAAAATGCGGCCTTGCTGTGGCTCAAAATAACGAAACAGCAGTTTCACTAGGGTTGACTTACCCGAACCCGACCGCCCGACAAGCGCTACGGTTTGATAAGGCTCAATCAGCAAGTCGATATTTTGCAAGACTGGGCGCTGCGGTTCGTAGCCAAAGGTGACGCGATCGAAGTGCAGCTTTCCAGTAAATTGATAAGCCTCAACCGCTTTGGCCGTTGCCAAAAGGGTACTCCCTTCGTTGCCTAGCGGCGTTTCCATAAACTCATGAAAGCGCAGCATAGAGGCATAGCGCCGGGTAAAGATCTCAGCCAAGTTGCTAATCGGCTCTAGTTCTGCGTAGGCCATGCTCGACACCGTCAAGGTGGTGACAAAATAGCCCAAAGAAATTTGCCCGGTAAGGGTTGCCCAAAGGGTCAAACCCAGTACCCCAAACACACAGCTTTGAATCACCACCTCTTGCCAGGTCAGCAATTTGACGTAGGCCCGGTGGATGCTGTAGTCCACCATCGTAAACTCGCGCTGTAGCCGCCGCTGCTGCCGCTTGAGTTCACGAGCTTCAGTGGCAAAAGCTTTAACCGTTTTGATGTTGGTAATCAGCTCTGAGGTGTGGCTTTCGGTATTTTCCATATAGCGATCGAGTGCTTGCTCTTTACGGTTAATCCGCAGCAGATCCTTCAGGCTATACCCCAAAATGCCAATGAAAGAAATGAGAAAAAGTAAAGCGATCGGCCAAGCAATAAAAGCAATAATGCAGAAGATACCCAGCACTCGCACCAGCTTTGGAATAAGCTGTCCGGCAATTTCAGGATAAGTCCAGGTGTGATTTGACAAGCCTCGCGCCACTCGGCCAGCAATACGACCGGGATTGTTTTCGTCATAAAACTCTAGCGGTAGAGTCAAAATTTTGCGGACGACGGCGAGAGAATGGTCACGGCGAGTACGCAGAGCAATATCCCAGTGAAACCAGATGCCTAGCCAGGGTTCAAGCGGCGCTCTAACCACCGTGACTAAGCAAATTAGAGCTAACAGAAAACCTAGCGCCAAGGGGCGATCGCTGGGTAAGCCAGTAATAGCGGCGGCGGTGTTGATCAGCCGTTGGCTGAGCGCGTCAATTGGCTGATGAGAAATCACATTTAGCAACTGCCCGATGGCATAAGGCACTACCAGATCAAGCAGCTCAAACAAACTGCTAGCGGCAATGCTGAAGCAGGCGATCGCCTTGTAGTTTTTGTAGTATTGAATAACGTCTTTGAACTTAGCCATAACCGTAAGCGGCTAAACCGCGATTGCATCGGCATCAAACACAGTCAGTTAAGCCCGTACTGAGTCTGCACAGGCCAAATGGGGGCGTAGCCCTAGAAGGTTGCGCTTAAAGGCGCTCAATCAACTTTGTCAGAATAAAAACTCATCGTTGCTGCACCTCAACGCCAAAAAGTTTCTAGCAATCGCTCGATAACGCTCCATCAAAAGCATTTGCCCCGAAATGTTAGCAACAGGCCGCATCTGGGCAATCAGAAGACTAATGAGACTTGCGAGGCAATCGGCAGCTAGCTGTCGCTCCAGTATATACTACAAAAAATACTTTTGTAGTACAGCGTGAATCTTTTTGGGGGGTGACGTCAATCCCTCTACACTGAAAAAGCCAACCACCGAGAGAGAAAGCGCATGAAGTTTGCCCTCATTATTCTAGGGATTCTCCTGATCGGGGGCCTGCTGTTGGAAATTGGCTTGCGGCTATTTGTAGGGTTAGGAGATCCGCCGCTTTATGTGGCCGATTCGCTGACGGGATACCGCTTAGCCCCCAATCAAAAGGTGAGACGATTTGGCAATCGCATTCACATCAATCAGTATTCCATGCGTGGGGATGCCATCAGTCCTCAGCCCAGCGCTGGCATATGGCGGATATTGCTGTTAGGCGACTCGATCGCCAACGGTGGCTGGTGGACCGATCAGCCAGACATTCTCTCCGCCCAAATTGCCCATCGGTTGACCCCTCATTTGCCTGCTGGTTATCAAAAACCTGAAGTGCTCAATGCATCAGCTAACTCTTGGGGGCCTCGCAACGAGCTAGCCTACCTAGTGCGATTTGGCCTGTTTGAAGCTCAGGTGGTGGTTTTGCTGATTAATACCGATGACTTGTTTGCCATTGCGCCAAATTCCGTTCAGGTGGGGCGCGATCGCAGCTATCCTAACCGCAAACCGCTAACGGCAACCAGCGAACTGCTGCAGCGAGTTTTCATCAAACCCAAGCCGATTCCAGAATTACAGCAGTTGCAGGCTGAACCGGGCGATCGCGTCGGCGCTAACCTAGAAGCTATCCGGCAAATTCAGCAGCGAGTACAGGCTGCTGGCAGTCAGCTAATTGTGGCAATGACGCCCTTACTCAGAGAAGTACAGCCCCCTGGGCCAAGAGACTATGAGCAAAAAGCACGGCAACGCGTTAAAGACTTCATGCAGCTAGAGCAAATCGCTTACCTTGACTTTCTAGCCGACTTTCAAAACGATCAAACGGCGACTTCTCTTTACCGCGACCACATCCATCTCAGCCCAGTTGGTAACGAAAAAGTCAGCCAAGCGATCGCCACGGCCATTCAAAACCACCGCCAAAACCCCACCGCTCTCAAGCCAGAAAATTCGGCAGAAGCGATCGATAGCGACCTTTGGTAAGCTCAGATTACAAACTAACGGCTGCTGCTTCTAGCCCTAGCGTTTGCTCAGCCGCAGGCTGCCAAGCTTGAGCCTCCAAAGCCATTTGCTCAATCAAGCTTGCTAACCGCAACGCTTTAAGCGCCTGCTCACCGCCCACAGAAGGCTGCTCGCCGCCCCGCACGCAATTGACAAAATGCTCTAATTCCGCGTGCAGCGGTTCAATATTGCTGGTGTAGACCTTCTCAATTAAGCCATCTTGGCGGTACAGAACCTGACCATAATCGCTGGTACAATCAGCCGTTGTCTGCCGATGAATGAGAATATCGTTGTTGAGAAAATCAGCCTCAGTCAAAGAATTCTTGCAGTGAGCCGTAATTGTACGAATTTTACGATGGGTGACTTTACTAGCCGTGAGCGTAGCCACAATGCCATTCGTAAACCCTAAGGTGGCCGTCACATAGTCTAAGTAGCCAGAGTCCGCTGCTCGACTGCCGCTAGCCGTCAACTTTGACACCGAGGCACTTGCTAGCTCCAGCAGCAAATCAATATCGTGGATCATCAGATCTAGCACCACAGAGACATCATTCGCCCGCTGTGAATAAGGACTCATGCGCCTTGCTTCCAGTGCCAATAGCTCTTCAGTTTTGAGTACCTTATGCAATTCCTGAAAAGCCGGGTTAAAGCGCTCAATATGCCCAACCTGCAAAATACAGTTAGAGGCAGCAGCAGCATTGACCAGCGACTCTGCCTCCGCAATGCTCGCCGCGATGGGTTTTTCAATCAGCACATGAACACCCGCACTCAAGCAAGCCATACCAACAGCATGGTGCAGCCGAGTAGGAACCGCAACGCAAACCGCATCTATATGGTTAAGCAGATCGTGATAGTCTTCAAAAAATCGGACGCGGTACTTGCCTGCTGTATCTAGTCCCCGCTCTACGTTGACATCCGAAATACCGACTAGTTCTACATCCTTAAGGCGGCTAAGCACACGGGTATGGTGCTGACCCATATTGCCTACACCAATAACACCCACTCGAATGGGATCTGAAGGGCTACGGCCTGATTGCACCATATCAAGCTCCAAACTTGTCAACTTGTCCTGCACACCTGTCTCTCCTTGCCTAAGAGGATGGCCTAGAGCAGCTTTTTTGGAGCCGTCTTAGCTACGCAAAGTCACCCAGATATTACCACAGTGCCCTTCTTTGTAAAGAATCCAAAAGCGATTCAAATCTAATTGCGTCAGCCAATCTTACAGCCTGGTCTGCTCTTTTTAGTTTGGGTCTAGCCACAGCCTGTGAGCAGGTTTATGTGTCACTTTTTGAAGCGTCTGGACGATGACTCAAAAGCTGGGTTTTATCCGACCAGTCTGCAGATAAAGCGTCAGTCGTAGAGAGGGCAGCAGCGGCAGAACTCGACATCAAAGCCGCATCACCCGGCTGGCTCAAACGATGCACCATGATCTCGCGTAGACGCGGCCCCTCTGCGGCCACAACCGTCAAGTGCAAGTCCTGATAGCGAAGGCTTTCTCCCTGGGTTGGAATTTTCTGCATTTGATAAATCACAAAACCACCCAGGGTTTGATAGTCTTCCATCAACGGTAGGTTGATGTTGAGTAGCTCATTAACTTCTTCAATATCGGTTTGCGCCCGTACCAGGAAGGTTTGCTCATCGATCATTTGAGCAATGACATTGCTATCGTCTTCGGATTCGTTGGCTTCACCAATAATTTCGGCTGTGAGATCTTTAAGCGTTATCAGACCTGCCGTGCCGCCAAACTCATCCACTACCATAACCATCGCCTGAGCCGATCGCTGCATTAGCTGCAATAACTCATGCAGCGGCATGTATTCTGGTACAAATCGAGCCGGACGAATCCAATCCCGGATGGAGGCATCTGCCGCCAAAGTACCAGACGCCAGCGGCTCGGCCAATTCTTTGAAGTAGACAATGCCGTAAATATCATCTAATGACTCGCCAATCACTGGATAGCGAGAATGACCTGAAGCGACAATTTCGTTTAAGAGATCTTGGAATGTTGCCTCTTTGTGAATGGCGGCAATGCTGGTTCGAGGAACCATGACCTCATCAGCCGTCACTTCTCTAAATTCAAAGATGTTGTTGAGCAGTTCCCGTTCTTCTGCTTCTAGTCCAGGCAGTTCGGTTGAAGTGCTAATAATGAGCTGCAATTCTTCGGGGGTCAAACGGGTATACCAGCCTTGCCCCGTATACTGAATACCCAAAAGCCGTAACAACCAGCGAGTAGACTGATTCAAAATCCAGATAAAAGGATTAAAGAAACGAGCAATCGTCAAACTTGGCGGCCCTAGAAAGCGAGCCAGTTGTTCTGGGTAAAGCAGAGCTAAAGATTTAGGACATAGCTCACCCAGCACAATTTGCAGATACGCAATCAGCAAAAAAGCAACCGGAATGGCAATAGAGTGGGTCGTCAGCGGAATGGCGGCTGAGGGCAAGGGTAACTGGCTGAGCCAATAGGAAATCAGCACAGCCATCGTGCTTTCACCAATCCAACCTAAAGCCAAACTGGAAAGCGTAATCCCTAGCTGGGTAGTGGACAAAAGGCGATCGAGACTGCGTTGCAGACTTTGAACGGTTTTAGCCTGGGCGTCACCTACTGCAACTAGCTGGCTAATGCGCGATCGCCGCACAGAAACAATAGAAAACTCAGCCGCTACAAAAAACGCATTAATACTAATTAACAGTAAAACTGCTAACAGACGAGTCAAAATATCTGCCCCAGACAAACTAAAAAAAGGCGAAGCAGATGCAGCTAACAAAACAGCACTTAGAAGAATCATCTGCAACAGAGCTGAACCCAGGTGCGGCTCATAAAGAGGGGCGAGTGGTTCGATTCAATGGGTTTTCTATCATACCCTTAAGGTTGCAGACATTTATTGCAGGTCGCCTTCGATTCTAGCCTTGACGTCACTCAGAATATCTTCTTCTTTCAAGATAACGATATTGTGACGGTGTGATTCACCCCGCTGCACAGGTAGATCGCTAAATGGGCGCGAATCCGGCTGACGCACCCCGGTCAGAGCAGTGCGCCCTAGAGCATAGCCCCAAGAGGCACTGACAATACCAGCACCGAACATGAGTGATAACAGAATTAGCGTAAAAACGATAGCTGGATTGATTCTCATACTCGTGCCACGCCTACTCAAGCGCCTTTACACAACAAGGGCTGGCTGAAAAATACGAGGTGTTTGCTCAAACCCACAGCCTCATACATCGGCAGTCCAGCGTCTATTCTTGCCAGTATACGAAAAAAATCGAGGTTGGGCGGCCTTGCGTCATTCCGCCTTGAGAGGTCAATATAGAATATTAAAGCAACCAGGGTTGGCCGAGCGGTTGAGGCAGCGAACTCATAATTCGCGTTAGGCAGGTTCAACTCCTGCACCCTGGATTACTCTTGAAATTTTAGCTATCGCTGTAGCCACCAGCGTTGCTACCCTTAAATTGCCAAAAGCCGCTGACACAAAAGCTTTCATTTTGCCCGCAGCCTTCTTTTAGACCGATTTTTCAAAAGAAAGGTACAAATGAGAATGACGAAACGTCTGCAGAGCCAAGACTGTTCAATTCAAAATCGAAAATCCAAAAT
>NZ_JBQLZL010000097.1:0-8775 GCF_052168255.1 Almyronema sp.
CGCCAACCACCGCTCGACCCGCTCGGCTGATTGCAACCGAAGCGTTTACGCCAGAGCCAATTCGCATTCAGCTTTCAGATTTACCCCAGCCTTATGCGTCTCAGAGCGCCCGTAAATCGCTCAATGTCATCCCTATTCCGGAAAACCCGGTTTTGCAGGTACCGCAGGGCTTTGTGGTTAATGTTTTTGCCGAAAACCTCGATCAGCCGCGTTGGTTAGCGCTAACGCCAACAGGAGACGTTCTAGTCACTGAAACTCGCCAAAACCGGATTCGACTGCTAGGCGATCGCGATGGCGATGGGGTCGCAGAGGTTAATCAAACCTTTGCCGACGCCGCCAATGGCTTAAATATTCCCTTTGGCATGGCCTTTAGCCAGGGTTTCTTTTTTTTGGGCAATACTGACGCGGTGCTGCGATTTCCCTATCAGCCTGGTCAGCAGCAGCTTAGCGGTGAAGGCGAAAAAATTGCTGATTTACCCGGCGGTGGTTATAACCAGCACTGGACGCGCAATGTAGTTGTTTCCCCTGACCAGCAGCAGCTTTTTGTTTCAGTCGGCTCACGCTCTAACGCCAGCGAAGAACCTTCGCCCCGCGCTTCTGTGCAGGTCATGAACCTAGACGGTTCTAATCAGCAAACCTTTGCCGATGGCTTACGCAATCCGGTGGGGCTAGATTTTCATCCGATTACGGGTGAACTCTATGCCACCATCAACGAACGCGATGGTTTGGGAGATGACCTGGTGCCTGATTACTTCACGCGCTTGCAGGCAGGAGAGTTCTTTGGCTGGCCTTATGCCTATTTCACGCCAGAAAACCTCGATCCCCGTCATACCCAAGGCGATCGCAGCCGCAATCCGCAAAAAGCCGCTCAAACCCGCACCCCTGACCTCCTCTTGCAAGCCCATTCAGCAGCGCTGGGTCTTCAGTTCTACGCCGGAGACACTTTTCCTGAACCTTATCGCAATGGTGCTTTCATTGCCATGCGCGGCTCCTGGAATCGTAGCCAGGGTACAGGTTACAAAGTGGTGTTTGTGCCCTTTGGGCAAAATAATCGACCAACAGGCTACTACGAAGATTTTTTGAGAGGATTTTTGGTCAACCCCAGTGGGCCTGATACCTGGGGGCGACCTGTGGGGCTACTGCTGCTACCAGATGGCAGCTTGCTAGTAACCGAAGAGATGAACAATCGCATTTACCGGGTTCAGTACGTGGGTAGCTAAACCACCTGGTAAACGAAGCTTAGCGTTGTCCAGGCATTCATATCTAGCGCATAACTGTCAGCCGGACTGTTCGTATCGCCAGTGCTGCCACTGCTGGCCCGATGCAGGTCGCTCAGAATAGCATGGGCAGCTTTGAGCGGTTCTGCCAGCGGGTTGACCCGGCCACTATTGCCAGCCATTTTAGATTCTTCGGCTAAAAGCCCAAACATTTGGTTGAGAGGCTTACGGCTCACAATCAGATGCGTTTCTACCCAGTCGCTGGTGACATCAGCAATCCAGTCAGTACCCGACTGGGGAATAAAGCAAACATCACCTGGAGAAATTTCGTTACTTTCGACAATGGCGTCGCGTAAAGCATCGCTAGCCTGGTTGACGGTTGAGGGTTTGGGAAACAAGGCCAAGGCGCGTCCTCGCCCGTCAAAGCTGATCATGGTGAAGTAGAGTGAGCGATCGCCAAAGTTTGCCAGCCGATAGCGAATGCGGCTACCAGTTGGAATAGTCACAATCCGTTCGCCCTGGGTAAACAAAGGCCCTAAGCGACTTTGAGGTAGCGAGACGGGCGATCGCAACGTTTCTCGCTGAGCCAAAATGCGCTCTTGTGGCTCCAACATTTCCAAACTTACCCGCACAGATAGCCGAGAAGCCGCCTGATTTTCTGTTAGCCGCAACAGCTTAGCGGCCAGCATGGCTTCCAAATGTGGCGTCAATCGTCCTAAAGCGGTTTTGATGGCCTCTTCTGGCTTGACGACCGTACCCGGTACCAGTTCTCGACTGGGCGAAAACAAGCCATAGCCGCCTTTATTGAGTAAGTCTTCTTTTAGCGGGGCAAAGTCACCCGTTTGAGCACTTTGGCTCAGCAGAGATGCCGTCAACGTTGATCCGGTAGTGGTCAACAGGCGACCAAACAAACAATCGGCAGGTTGATCTCCTGCCGCCACTGATGAAACAAACGGCACTCCCGCCAAGGCGCTGGTTGCATCTACCCGCTCAATCCGCTCTAAGCTATTGTCTAAAGCCACCACTAAAGAAACGTCATGGGGCAGCACTCGCAACGCCTCATAAACCCGCTGTCCAACTTTAATGGCAGCAGCCTGCAAGGGGACGGGGACAACCTGCGCAATCAATCCATTTCGAGACTGCACTTTAAGCTGTAGCCGATCTGAAACTGGGGTTTCTGCCCCCAACCCACTTTGATCGGGCACCAGACTCAGGCGTGAGTTAGTGCCGTAGTGTTCTAAAACAGGAGCTGGCAGGCCACCTAGCCAAACCTTAAAGCTTCGATGATCGTCTGCTGCACTGACAATTGCTCCCTCTGCCACGGTCGCCGCTTCTGGCTTCAGCTGATACACCTTCGTCGCTTCGGCAGCCTGCTGCCCTCGAACTTGGGGACGCTGTTCTAAGCCAATCCATTGGTGCATGGTTTCAGCCGTGCGGCTGAGGGTAAACTGCAAGGTTTGGGCAGGTTGCAGTTGCCAGAGATGCTGAGTCAGCGCGTAGGTAAAAATACCAGCGCTAAACCCCTGCCAACGCCCCTCAAAGGCTAAATGATTGGCCGCTGCTGCTGCTAGCACCGTGCCGGGTAAATCTTTGGCGACTTCGCTTTCTTGGTTGGTTTGTTTGGGGTCAATGCCTAGCGAATCTCGTAGCGCCTGCAGGTTGGGGCTGAGTTCTCCGGTTGGCATATTAGGCCGCGATCGCACCCGCAAGTTACCCCACAACAAGCGGCCAATATCCGAAAATCCGGCGTCAATGACGCTGGTAAACTGGTGAGTTTTGACAGCGCTAATCAGCAGCTTCAGCTCCTCTTCGGTCAAATCCTGAATCTGAGGATGAGCCGCTGTTGGCAAATAGCCATCTATCGGTACCAGGCTACTTTGCACAAACTGAGGATTAGACGCCAGCCTAAAGCGACTACCGTAGCCGCTAAAGTGAAAAACGGCCACATCCCCTGGTTTAGCTTGCTCAATTAGATGTGACTGAAACGCTTGAATTAAGCCCTGACGCGTTGCCTGCTGGTCTGTGAGCGTGACAATATCGGCAGGCTGAAACCCAAAGCGACCAATCAGCAATTCTCGCTGTAGTTGCACATCGATCAGGCTGCCTCGCAGCGCGATCGCCTGATCAGAAACCGAATCACAAACCGCAGCCGGATATTGATTAATCCCAACTAATAGGGCCAGTTTGCGACGAGTTGGCTGAGCCAACGCCTGTTGATAGCGCCCAGCCCAGCCCAGCAAACTCACCTCGCTTAGGCCCCACGCACTGAATAAAAGGCCAGCTCGCTGCAATAAATCTCGTCGCTTTAGACCCACAGAAGGTGACTATCCTCCCTAAACTTCTTGAGGTGCCCGCATAGCGCGTGCCAGTTCTGCAGCTACCTCAGGCCGAGAAAACTCCGGTGGAGGCAGCTCACCCCGACGCAACATCTCTCGGACTTTGGTACCTGACAAATGGATTCGCTCGGCTGGCTGGCTGGGACTGGTTTTTGTCGTCGCCATAGTGCTGGTTCGAGTGCAGTAAAAGGCGTGCTCGAACTTCATAGGCATAATACCGAGTTCTTGCGGCTCAAACTCATCAAAAATATGCTGAGCATCATAGGTGCCGTAGTAGTCACCCACCCCAGCATGATCTCGACCCACAATAAAGTGAGTGCAGCCATAGTTTTTCCGAATGAGCGCGTGGAAAATGGCTTCTCTAGGCCCAGCGTACCGCATGGCTGAGGGATTAATCGCTAGAATCACCCGATCTTGCGGAAAGTAATGCTCCATCATGATTTCATAACAACGCATCCGCACGTCCGCCGGAATATCGTCCTTTTTGGTAGCACCTACCAAAGGATGCAAGAAAAGACCATCAACGGTTTCGAGCGCACACTTTTGAATATACTCATGAGCGCGGTGAATGGGGTTGCGGGTTTGGAACCCAACCACAGTCTTCCAGCCTTTTTCCGCAAACATTGCCCGTGACTCGGCGGGATCAATTTGATAATCCGGAAACAAGGGATGCGGATCTCGCTCTAGCAACCAGACAGGACCCGCTAAGTTAATCCCCCCCTGTTCATAAATCACTTTGACGCCGGGGTGCTTGTCTTCCTGCGTACGGTAGACGTTGATAGCTTCATGCGCTTTGTCGTAAGCGTACTTTTCGCTCAGCTCTAGCACGCCAATAAAGCGGCCACTGGCATCGTCTAGGCGCACTAAGCTACCAACCTGTAGCGGCTCAGCAACGGCTTCTGTCACCGATAGGGTAACGGGAACTGACCAGGGCAGACCGCTGGCTAAGCGCATGTCGGTTACCACCGGGTCATAATCCGCTTTTTCCATAAAGCCCGTTAGCGGGCTAAAGCCACCAATGGCAATCATTACTAGGTCAGACGCTGATCGCTCGTCTAAAGTCACTCTAGGCAGATGATCTGCCTTGTCTAAGAACGTCTGCTTTTGTTCAGCACTGGCAATTCGATTAATTAAGGTACCGCCGTGGGGGGCGATCCCTGCTTGCGCATTACTCAAGATACCGTCCTCTTCTGCTAATTAACTGCAATCTACCTGGGGCTAGCCGCAACAGCTTAACCCTCTAAGACTCAGGAAGTATGTCAGGTAGCCCTAATTGATTGAGTCTGTACTGCTCACCGAGTCGGCCACGTTTGCCTTCATTGATGCGGCAGCCGATTGTCCCTCAAAAGGTTCAATCAGCCCACCCCCTAGCAACCGATCGCCGTCATAGCAAACAGCCGCCTGCCCTGGCGTCACACCAAACTGGGGTTGATCAAACACCAAGCGCATCCGGTGGCCATCGGCTGCCTCAGCAGCTAAAGGAACGACCGTCGCTGGCACTGCCGCAGACCGATAACGAATTTGCACCATGACGCGGATAGGACTCTGGGGTGCTGCAATTGACACCCAGTTGACCTGTCGCACGGTACATTCGCTCTGGTGAGCGCTGGAGCGATCGCCCACAATCACCTGATTGCGAGCGACGTCAATGGCAACCACATACAAAGGGTGAGGAGCGGCGATACCGAGTCCTTTGCGTTGCCCAATGGTGTAATGATGAATGCCTTCATGCTGGCCGAGCACTCGGCCTGAGGTATGCACGATGTCGCCTGCTTTGGGCGCTAAATACTTGTCGAGAAAATCTCGCATCGAACCGTGATGTTCAATCAGGCAAAGATCCTGGCTTTCAGGCTTGGTTGCCGTATGCAAGTTTAGCTCAGCGGCCACTTGGCGAGTCTGCGCTTTGCTTTGTTCACCCAGTGGAAAAATTGATCCAGCCAGGAGTTCTTGAGAAAGATCGTATAAAAAATAGGACTGATCTTTACTGCGATCGATCGCGCGACGCAGTTCGTAGCGTCCCGTTTCTGGATTTTGGGTGATACGGGCGTAGTGCCCGGTTGCAATTTTATCAGCCGCCAACTGCTGACGAGCGTATTGCAGCATGGGGCCAAATTTGACTGCTCGGTTACACTGCGAACACGGCAGGGGGGTGACCCCTGAACTATAGCCAGAAACCAAATAGTCGATAATGTTCTCGCTAAAGACCTCTCGACTATCAATAATGTGATGGGGAATGCCCAAATCTTCGCACAGTTGGGCAGCATCCACCATGCCTTCAGAGCAGCATTGCCCTTTACCTTTCATCAGCCACAGCGTCAGCCCAATAACCTCATGCCCCTGTTGGTATAAGGTCGCTGCCGCCACTGAACTGTCTACACCGCCGGAGAGACCTACTACAATTTTGCTCATGGCGTACTTAGGATCTTAGAAATTCTTTTTGCAAAATTGTCCACCATCTAGGCTAACATTTCCGCATGCCAACCTCAGTGAACCTGAGATAAGCTTCCGGCTCACTCTTTGAAGTTAGTATAGGTCTCGATGGAGTATGAATTTGGCATGACTTACCCAGACGCCGCCTCTTTCTACAGACATCCCTTGCCCAATTTAGTTTCCAATGCAGCCATTTTCTTTTGCCAACCCTACCAAAGGACTACGGCAAAGAGATGGCTGATTTTGCTATTAGCCACAATCGGGCAGTTAGGCATTGCGGCTTTGGCAGCTCAGGCGCTGCCTGCAACCTCAACGGGGCAACGCCTAGCCCAAGCCTTACCCCCTTTACCGGGGGCAACCGTTCAACCTCGATCTTATAGTAGTGGCACGGCGATCGCTGCGACCCGCCGCTATATGGTGTACGTCAACGGCAATAGTCCGTTGCTGCTAGAGCAAGTTCAGCAAATTGAACCTAGCGCTTTTCGGCGGCAATATAACGGCAGAACAGTGATTCAGACGGGTGCTTTTGACTATCCTCAAAATGCTCAGGCTCAGGTAGAAGCCCTGGCAGATTGGGGTATTGGGGCTGAAGTGGCCGAGGTGGAACGTCCGCCGATCGCGACAACGCCTTTGGCTGCGCCGCCGCCTGCTTTTGTCAGCAACAGCAACGAGTCTATTCCTCTACCCGTGGTGGCGATTCCAGATAGCAGCGTTGAGTTTGGCCAGTCCCCTCTACCGCCGCCACCGGGTGGGGCTAGCACGGTAGGTTTCACTTCAGCGGCAGCCAGCAGCCGTGGCTATTATGTGGTGGTGCCAACGGCTGCAGATCAGTTAGCCGTGACGACAGCCGGAATTAGTCAGTTGGGTCTTAGCAGTACGCAGGTAGCTGCCCGCACGTCACCTCGCGGCCCCCATGTGGCAGTCGGGCCGTTTAGCGATCGCACGGTTGCCCAGCAGTGGAATCACTATCTGCGCAGCTATGGTTACAATGCCAGAGTGCATTTCGACCGTTAGGTTTTATGATTTCTCATTTGCAGTCGCTGTGGCCGCGCCCAGACATTCAACCGTTTTTAGTAACGGCTGAGGAAATGCAGCAAATTGAAGGGCGCATTTTCGAGGCGGGGATGCCAGTAGCGGCGCTGATGGAGAAAGTAGCGGGGCGCATTACTCAAACGCTGGTTGAGCGCTATCCGCGATCGCGCTTTGGCCGCATTGGAATTCTGGCAGGGCCAGGTCACAATGGCGGTGATGCGCTGGTGGTAGCGCGAGAGCTGCATTTTCGAGGCTACGAGGTGAAGATTTTTCAGCCCCTTTCTAAGCTGAAAAAACTGACCGATCACCATGCCCAGTATGCCTGGAATTTAGGCATTGCCTTTGCTGAGGCGATCGCTGATTTGCAAAACTGCGACGTTATTGTAGATGGGCTGTTTGGTTTTGGGCTAGGCCGAGCGCTGAGCGATGAAATTGCGGCGGCTGTAGATCAGATCAATACCTGGAAAATACCTGTTTTGAGTATTGACTTGCCCTCTGGCATTGAGACCGACCGGGGGCAGGTGTTGGGGACGGCTGTGCGGGCTGAGGTTACCTGCTGTTTGGGGCTATGGAAGCGAGCTTTTGTGCAGGATGCGGCGCTAGGGTTTATTGGCCAGCCACTGCTGATTGACTTTGATCTACCGCTGGCTGATATTCAAGCCGTACTGGGGGAAGATCCTGCGGTACGGCGGCTGGTAGAGGCAGAAGCGATCGCCTGTTTACCCTTACCCCGGCCTGCGGACTCTCATAAATATAAAGCAGGCCATCTTTTGCTGGTGTGCGGGTCTAACCGCTATCGGGGAGCAGCTATTCTGGCGGGGCTAGGGGCAAAAGCCAGCGGTGCTGGCATGATTTCCATTGCAGTGCCGCAGTCGCTACAGACTACGATGGTGACTGCCCATCCGGAGGCGCTGATTGTTGACTGTGCTGAAACGGACTCTGGGGCGATCGCTCGTTTTCCAGAAAGGCTTGACCTCAGTTCATTTCAAGCGATCGCCATTGGCCCTGGCCTTACCCGCGACGCCCAACCGCTAATTGAAACATGTTTAGAGAGCGATCGACCGCTGCTGCTAGATGCAGATGGACTCAACTGCTTGGCGGCGCTAGACCCGGTTGCTCAACTCAGACAGCGAACAGCGCCTACCGTCTTAACCCCACATCCGGGGGAGTTTAAGCGGCTGTTTCCAGACATCCTGGCCGAGGCGGCTGATGCAGGCGCAGCCGCGCAAACAGCGGCGCAGCAAACAGGAGCCGTGATTGTGCTAAAAGGCGCTAGAACAGCGATCGCCCAGCCCAATGGCCAACTTCGGTTTAATCCTGAAAGTACACCTGCACTGGCTCGTGGCGGCAGTGGCGATGTGTTGACCGGGCTAATGGGTGGATTGATGGTTCAGCAGCTTGCCGCCATGGGGTCAGCGCCCCCCTTGCCAGCGGTTTGGCAGGCAGCGTTGAGTGGAGTGTGGTGGCACGCCCAAAGTGGCATTTTAGCCGCTCAAGCTAAGACCGATTTAGGGGTTGACCCAACGACTTTAGCCGCCTATCTGACCCCTACCTTGAGCCATTTTTTCAAAAACTTAAGCGCTAAATAATAGATAGCTAAAGTGAAAGGGCAGAGGCAAAGTTTTTCTGACGAAGGCTTGCGCCAGTCCTGTGTCTTGATCCTGGCGGCTACAGCTACCGCTCTAGTCACTGGCGTTAAAACACTTAATACCAATTCTTCAAAAGAAAGGTACAGATGAGAATGACGAAACGTATGTAGA